>NZ_MUFF01000031.1:0-27522 GCF_001996105.1 Salinivibrio sp. IB643 | reverse complement strand
CGACGTGAGCAACGGGCCCACGACTGGGTAATCGGTAGTTAACCTCAACCGTCTTCGCCCGTTTGCTGATACAACTGTATGACGGCGATTTTAGCGGCACGTCCATCAAGCCAAATATCGAGTCGAGAAAGCCTTGCAGGGCGCGAAGAGGGAGTTTGAAAATACCTTTAACCATCAGCGCTGTTTCAATGGCACCATCGGTAAACGTAAAGCCTCTGCCTCGTTTGCCATGATGCTTTTTGCAGTGCCAGCCCTGGATAGCGGCGTCATCAACCCAAAAGGTAATCGAACCACGGTTAACTAATGCCTGATTGTATTGCTTCCAGTTGCTGATTTTGTACTTGGCTTTGCTCATCATCGGTGACCTGTTTTGAGGCCTTGATGATCTGATCGCCGCTAGAGTGATAAGTTCAATGATTTAGGAAACAACGCCGTTTTCGCTCCCAAAATAGATCAAATTTTATTGTCCGCCGACAGCTCTGACTAGGAGCGTGGTTGATCATTTATCAGTTACTTCTTCTTTGCTGTAAAAATGCGATCTGCATAGGCTTTGTTGCAAAATGCAAATCATTTTGCATTCAATCTCAGGCATGGCGTCTTGAAATGTAAACAGGATGTCGCGTATATCGCTAAAGATATGATTTTAAAGTCTTTATTTTGTGCCTAATAACCTGGCCTACATTGTGCATACTCAGGGTATAACGACACATATTGATAAGTTGTAGTGAGGAAGCAATGATTGATTCTAAAACCCAAGTAGCAAAACGCATCAAAGAAGCGCGTGAGTGGAAAGGCATCACTCAAGTAAAAATGGCCAAACTACTCAATGTGGCGCGTCAGACTTATTTGGATATCGAAAACGGTAAAACTGAGCCTCGCGTTCGCATGCTTTCCAATATCGCTGAATTGACTGAACGTCCATTAGTGTGGTTTGTCTATGGCGACGAAGATGTTGAGATGCATGATGTTCAATACAAGCAAGATGTGAACCGCTTGCTCGAGCATTTCTCGCGTTTACCCCATGAAGCGCGCACGGCCATTTTAAATCAAAGCGTGAATATGGCGTCGTTCCTTGTGAACTATTCAAAGGCCGCTCAACGCGCATAAGAGCACTGCCTGACCGGCTAGATATGTGGGTAAGTGCTTGCTTACTGAGGTAGGCATCCGTAGCGCAGCATCACACTATCGATGTGCGCTACCATGATACGCCTACCGAGCCATGCATAATGCAGGGTTGGTGTTGTGACGGGCTTTTGTTTAATACAGCTCGGGTAGCAGAGATGAGGCATAATCATGGTGATTTCGACCGCGCATATGGCGCAACGGATCCGTGAAGCACGGGAATTCAGTAAAATCACTCAGGTAGAGATGGCGCAGCGTTTGAATGTCGCGCGGCAAACCTATCTAGATATGGAATCGGGGAAAACCGACCCAAAAATCTTAGCGCTGGTCACGATTGCAGAGATCACCGGTCGCCCTTTTAATTGGTTCGTGCATGGTGAGTCTGATGAGCGAGACATTGCCTTCACTCATCGTGACGATTTGGCCGCCTTAACCAGCTTGCTGAGCCAATTGCCGCAAGTTGCGCGTCAAACCGTTATGGATAACGCACTATCGATTGCTGAGTATGTCGTATCAATGACGCCCGAGCCGCGAAACGAATAAACAAAAAGCCCGATAAACGTTATCGGGCTTTTGCTTATTTGGCGTCTATGTCGCTGAGTGGGAGAGGAAAAAACGAAAGGCGGGATTCGACGTTTCATCTTTCCATGCATAGCCGAGCTCGCGTAAATGCGCGGTAAATGCCAGCAAATCCTGGTTGCCGATCTCAAAGCCACATAAAACACGTCCGTAATCTGAGCCATGGTTTCGGTAGTTAAACAGGCTAATATTCCAGTGGGTGCCCAGTGTTTGTAAAAAATGCAGCAGTGCGCCTGGGTATTCAGGAAATTCGAAGCTGTATAGGCGTTCATGGAGGTGGGTTGAGGGACGCCCGCCAATCATGTAACGCACATGAACCTTGGCCATTTCATCGTCGGATAAATCTTCTACCGGATAACCTGCTTGGCGTAGATCCTTGATTATCTGATCCAACTCTTCTTGGCCTCCCAGCAGCCGCACCCCGACGAAAATGTTCGCCAGGTTTTCATCCCCATATCGATAGTTAAACTCAGTCACGGCGCGATCGCCCAAAATCTGGCAGAAATTGAAAAAAGCGCCAGTGTGTTCAGGGATAGTGACGGCAAGTAGGCCTTCGCGTTTTTCCCCTAGCTCAGCCCGTTCAGAGACGTAGCGTAGCGAGTGAAAGTTGGTGTTAGCACCGGATAACACCGCCGCCATTTGCTTGTCTTTTAGCTGATGCTTTTCAACATAGTGTTTTAGTCCAGCCAGTGCTAACGCGCCTGACGGCTCGGAAATAGCACGGGTGTCTTCAAAAATGTCTTGTACCGCCGCGCAAATGGCATCACTTGACACCGTGATGCTGTCATCAAGGTATTGCTGACATAGCCGAAAGGATTCATCTCCGATGCGCTTGACTGCAACGCCATCGGCAAAGGTTCCAACCCGATCGAGGGTGACGGGAAAGCCAGCATCTAACGCCGCGCGCAGACAGGCCGAGTCTTCCGCTTCGACACCGATCACCTTGATGTTAGGCATCAGTTGTTTGATAAGTACTGCGACGCCGGCAGCGATGCCTCCGCCCCCGACGGGTAAGAAGACATAATCGAGATGACCATTTTGTTGCACTAGCTCAAGACCGATAGTTCCTTGACCGGCAATCACCTGTGGGTGATCAAAGGGCGGAACAAAGGTATAGCCATGCTCATTGGCAAGCTGTTGTGCTCTGCCTTTGGCGTCATCAAAATTATTGCCATATAGCACCACTTTGCCGCCAAAGCCGCGTACCGCATCGACTTTAATCGCCGGTGTTGTACGTGGCATGACGATGGTTGCTTGCACGCCAAGCTTGCTTCCAGATAACGCCACCCCTTGTGCATGATTACCGGCAGAGGCAGCAATCACACCGGCTTGCTTTTGCGCGTCGGTTAACTGGGCCATCATATTATGCGCGCCACGCAGTTTAAATGAATGAACCGGTTGACGGTCTTCGCGTTTGAGCTGCACCTGGTTATCGAAGCGCTCAGACAAGCGTTTCATGGTTTGAAGTGGCGAGCTGATCGCCACTTCATAAACAGGCGCGCGCAAGATATCTCTAAGGTAATCAGCACCGTCCATCGGTTGTGCGGGTAAAGATTGCGCCTGTTGCATGCTTACTCCTCCAATTTACTGCGATCGCGCACCGCGCCTTTATCAGCACTGGTGGCAAGGGTGGCATAGGCTCTTAAGGCGTAAGAAACCTGACGCTGGCGATCTTTCGGTTTCCACCCTCTTGCCTGCGCCTTTTCTCGGCGTGCAGTGAGGGTGGCTTCATCTACCCGCAAGCTGATTTCACGGGTCGGGATGTCGATGTGAATGCGATCACCGTCTTCAACGAGGGCGATGGTGCCGCCGTTAGCTGCTTCGGGTGACACATGACCAATGGATAGCCCGGAAGTGCCGCCAGAAAAACGGCCATCAGTGAGCAGGGCGCACGACTTACCCAGCCCCATCGATTTTAAGTAGGTGGTGGGGTAGAGCATTTCTTGCATCCCTGGTCCACCTTTAGGTCCTTCATAGCGAATCACGACCACATCGCCGGCTTTGACTTTTCCACCGAGAATCGCTTCTACGGCGGTGTCTTGGCTTTCGAAGACCACCGCGGGCCCTTCGAAGGTCAGAATGCTCTCATCCACGCCGGCGGTTTTGACGATGCAGCCATTTAAGGCGATATTACCTTGCAACACGGCAAGGCCACCGTCTTGGCTGAATGCGTGCTCGAGGGTACGAATACAACCAGATTGACGGTCATCATCCAGAGTGTCCCAACGACAGCGTTGTGAGAAGGCTTGGGTGGTACGGATGCCCGCAGGCCCTGCTCGATAAAACGCTTTGATGTCTTCATCGTCGGTTTGCATGATGTCATAGTGTGCCAGTTGCTCTTTAAGGCTCATGCCCAGCACAGTTTGCTGGTCCATATTCAGTAAGTTGGCGCGCTGAAGCTCACCGAGGATCCCCATTACTCCGCCAGCGCGGTGCACATCTTCCATGTGATACTGCTGAGTGGAGGGTGCCACTTTGCAAAGATGAGGCACTTGGCGTGACATGCGATCAATATCATCCATACCAAAATCGATATCGCCTTCTTGAGAGGCGGCCAGCAAGTGCAAGACGGTATTGGTTGACCCGCCCATGGCAATATCGAGCGCCATGGCGTTTTCAAACGAGGCGCGGTTGGCGATATTACGCGGTAGGATGCTGTCATCGTCTTGCTCGTAATAGCGCTTGGCCAGCCCGACAATCCGTTTACCGGCGTTGATAAACAGTTGTTCGCGATCTGCATGAGTGGCTAGCATGGATCCATTACCGGGTTGGCTGAGCCCCAGCGCTTCGGTTAAACAGTTCATCGAGTTGGCAGTAAACATCCCTGAGCATGAGCCACAAGTAGGGCACGCTGAGCGTTCAATTTTCTCGCTTTGCTCATCAGACACATCTGGGTTGGCCCCTTGCATCATGGCATCGACCAGATCGAGTTTAAGGATTTGATCGGAAAGCTTGGTTTTCCCCGCTTCCATCGGTCCGCCAGAGACAAAAATAACGGGCACATTTAAGCGCATGGCGGCCATTAACATGCCTGGGGTAATTTTGTCACAGTTGGAAATACAGACCATGGCATCGGCACAGTGGGCGTTGACCATGTACTCGACCGAGTCAGCGATAATCTCACGCGAGGGCAGTGAGTAGAGCATGCCGCCGTGGCCCATGGCGATGCCATCATCCACTGCGATGGTATTAAATTCTTTGGCAATCCCGCCGGCTTGTTCGATTTCTCGCGCCACCAGCTGGCCCATATCTTTGAGGTGGACGTGCCCGGGCACAAACTGGGTAAACGAGTTCACCACCGCGATGATTGGCTTGCCGAAGTCATCATCTTTAACGCCGGTGGCACGCCATAGTGCGCGTGCGCCTGCCATGTTACGACCGTGGGTGGTGGTTTTGGAACGATAGGTTGGCATATTACGACTCCTTTGCCTTATGCGCGCTGGTCGGGGTGAACGGGATCAAGCCAGCCCCATTTGTCCTCGGTAGTGCCATCAAACAGGCCAAAAAAGGCTTGCTGTAGTGAGGCGGTGATCGGACCTCGTTGACCTTCACCCACTGTAATTTGGTCGACGCTGCGCACGGGGACGATTTCAGCTGCGGTTCCCGTCATAAACACTTCATCGGCCAGATAAAGCGCTTCACGTGCAATCGACTCTTCGCGAATCGTTAGCCCTTGTTCTTTGGCGAGCGTGATGATCGAATCGCGTGTTAGTCCAGGTAAAATCGCGCTGGTGGCCGGTGGGGTACTGATCACGCCATTTTTGACAATAAAGAGGTTCTCACCGGCCCCTTCGGACAGGTAGCCACGCACATCCAGTGCAATGCCTTCTGCGTAGCCATGACGGCGGGCTTCTCCACCCACTAATAAGGACGATAAGTAGTTGCCGCCGGCTTTTGCCGCGGTTGGAATGGTATTGGGGGCGGCACGGTTCCAGCTAGAGACCATGGCATCGACCCCTTGTGCGAGGGCGTCTTCGCCAAGGTAGCTTCCCCAGCTAAAGGCAGCGATGATGATGTCCATTTGTGTATCAGGTGGCGGGCAGACCCCTAGGCCGACGTTGCCGACAAAGCCAAGCGGGCGAATATAGGCGGAGCGAAGCTGGTTCACGCGCAGGGTTTCTCGGCAACCTTCCATCAGCGCATCCACGCTAAATGGGATCGGAAAACGATAAATCTTGGCCGAGTCTTTAAGGCGCTGCATGTGTTCGCGATGGCGAAATACCACGGGACCGTTTGGGGTGTCGTAGCAACGTATCCCTTCAAAGACTGAGGTGCCATAGTGCATGGCGTGGGTGAGTACGTGCACAGTGGCATCCTGCCAAGCGATCATTTCCCCGTTAGACCAAATATAATCAGCGGTATTTGTCGACATTTTTTTCTTCCTTTTTGGTTATGCGCGTAGGGACTGTGTGGTCGAAGAGGCCATCATGACCTCTGACACGTCCCATAGCTTAGTCAGTTGTGGCCGCAAGGTCTCGATCGCGCGTTGGCTTTCGACGGTGACATCAAAAATTACCTGTCCCGAGTCCGAAGGCATTGACATCGTAAACTGGCAGACGGTAAAGCCACGATGACGGATCACGCGCAACACGCGCTCCAACAACTCAGGGCTGTGGGTGGCATGAATTGAAAATTGGTGTTGTGTCATCAGCTTTGCTCCATCATTTGTTGGTTGGCTGCCCCGGGCGGTACCAGTGGCCATACATTTTCCATTTCGTCGATGGCAACATGCAGCAAATACGGGCCCTGATGTGTCATCAAGGTGTTGAGGGCATCCTCGACCTCGTCTTTGCACTGGATACTGTGTCCAGGAATATCAAACGCGCGCGCGAGGGTGAGAAAATCCGGATTGTCAGACAGATCGGTCTCGCTGTAGCGTTGATCGAAAAACAGCTGCTGCCATTGACGAACCATGCCTAAACGCTGGTTATCAAGCAGGATGATTTTAACGGCGATCCCTCGGCGTTTGAGTGTGCCCAGCTCTTGAATATTCATCATAAACGAGCCATCTCCGGTCACTAACACCACCTCATCATTGGGGCGAGCGACTTTGGCGCCCATTGCAGCCGGTAAACCAAAGCCCATAGTGCCTAGCCCTGCTGAGGTTAATAGATTCTCTGGCCGTGATGGGAGAACATGTTGCGCGACCCACATCTGGTGTTGGCCGACATCGGTCGCGACCACCGTACTGGTTGGCATACGCTGCGAAAGGTTATTCAGCAGTGCCGGCGCATAGATAGCGTCACCTGGGTGGTCATAACGCCACGAGTGCGTCGTTTGCCAGGTGGTGATTTGCTCACGCCATGCTGGTGAGGTATCCGGACAGGCCAAATGAGGAAGCACCTGATTGAGCGGGGCGCAAACTGGGGCTTGTGCGCGGCGCAGTTTGTTGATTTCCGCTGCATCGATATCAAGGTGCACCACATTGGCGTGGGGGGCAAAGGTATCGAGCTTGCCGGTCACTCTGTCATCAAAGCGCGCGCCGATGACAATCAGCAAATCGGACGCTTGCACCGCCAAGTTAGCGGCTTTGGTGCCATGCATGCCCAACATGCCTAGGTAATACGGATAGTGCGGTGCGACGGTGCCTAAGCCTTTTAAGGTACTGACCACAGGCAGTTCACTGCGCGCTAAATAATCGCGCACTGCTTGAGTGGCTTTGCCTAACACCACACCGCCGCCGAGATAGACCATAGGGCGCTGACTGGCTCGGATAAGCGCATTCGCCTGGTCGATATCTGTCTTGTTGAGTGGCGCGATATGTGGCGTGGTGATCTGGACTGTAGTCTCAGGGATCAAGCCTTGCTGTACGTCTTTGGCGATATCGACGAGCACGGGGCCCGGTCGACCTGATTGTGCCACTTCAAATGCTTGTGCGAGTGTGGGGGTGAGCTCAGCGGGATCGGTCACTAAAAAACTGTGTTTGGTGCAGGCAAGCGATAAGCCCAGCACATCGATTTCTTGAAAAGCATCGGTACCGATAAGAGGGCTAGCAACCTGGCCGGTGATGGCCACAATAGGGACTGAGTCCATCATCGCATCGGCAAGCCCGGTCACGAGATTGGTGGCGCCAGGGCCTGATGTCGCAATGCATACCCCAGGACGGCCACTGGCTCGGGCATACCCGATCGCAGCCATGGCGGCGCCTTGCTCGTGGCGACAGAGGATATGTTCCACCCCACCGTCAAAAAGGGCATCGTAAACGGGCATGATGGCGCCCCCAGGATAACCAAAAACGGTATCCACCCCTTGTTGTTGTAACGCTTTTACCACCCATTGTGCACCGGTCATCGTCGCCCCTCCCCGTCTAAGCGGGGAGAGCAGGGTTGCGAATAACCTGTCTCTGCGCGCTCCATCATGATTGCTTCCGTTGTCGCGTGGCATCGCCACATGAATGAAAAAAGCCCCCGAACCTTTGGGTTGCGGGGGCTTGGTTGCGATGTTGCTGCTGTCTTTCGCGTACCTACACCCCTCGCGGAATAATGACCACGATGAGGCGAATAATGAGAACGATAGCGAAATTTAACATTTGTCTGTCTTATCTTTTATTGGGCCCATTTTATGAGCGTTTTGTTAATTATGTTTTTGTTTATGCCTGCTTGTTGCAGGTCAGTCACGGAGCCGATCTATCGCCGAGTCTCGTGTTTAATTGTTGTGCATTTGTAGTGGTATCACAGACCTCACTCGCATGACAAGAAAAAATTACTCTCAATCACAGATTAGCGCGGCAGTATAAGAGCTGGGTTTCATAGCGATGACAGTAAGCGGAGTGGGAAAATATGGCATTGGCGATAGTTCACAGTCGAGCCTGTGTCGGTGTAGAAGCGCCGAGTGTGACCGTAGAAGTACATATATCCAATGGTTTACCGGGGTTTGCGCTGGTGGGCTTACCGGAAACGACGGTCAAAGAAGCCCGTGATCGGGTACGAAGTGCGATTGTGACTTCTAATTTTGAGTTCCCCTCGCGCCGGATCACCGTCAACCTGGCCCCAGCCGACTTACCTAAAGAAGGGGGACGATTTGATTTACCCATTGCGCTTGGGATCTTGGTGGCGTCGGGACAGTTGCCAGAAAAGCGTTTAAACGCGTTTGAGTTTTTAGGTGAACTGGCGTTGTCGGGGCAATTACGGCCGGTTAAAGGCGCATTGCCGGCGGCGCTCGCCAGTCAAAAAGCGCAGCGAGCCCTGGTGGTCCCGGATGATAATGCCAATCAGGTGGCGCTGGTAGACAATGCGCGGCATGTGTCAGCGCCCGACCTGATTGCCGTGAGCCAACACCTAGCCGGCCAGCAAAGTTTATGTTTAAACGCTGTCCCTGCCGTGAATGACACGCCAGCGGTGACGCGATGCTTACGCGACATTATCGGTCAGCAACAAGGTAAGCGGGCGTTAGAAATTGCCGCCAGTGGCTCTCATAACTTACTTTTTGTGGGTCCTCCCGGCACTGGGAAAACCATGCTTGCGTCGCGTTTATGTGACTTGCTGCCACCGATGAATGATGATGAAGCGTTAGCCTCAGCCGCCGTCACCTCTTTGACTCAACAACCTTTGCATGAGGGAAATTGGCGTCAGCGCCCTTTCCGTAGCCCCCACCATTCCAGCTCCATGGCAGCCTTGGTCGGAGGCGGCAGCGTACCGCGCCCTGGTGAGATTTCGCTGTCTCACCATGGGGTATTGTTTCTTGATGAAATGCCGGAGTTTGAGCGTCGCGTACTCGATGCGTTGCGCGAGCCGCTTGAGTCTGGCGAAATTGTGATTTCGCGCGCCAATGGTAAAACCCGGTTTCCGGCTCGCTTCCAACTTATCGGTGCATTAAACCCGAGTCCAACCGGTCATCATGAAGGTGAATTGGCCCGGTCTAACCCACAACAAATTCTGCGTTATTTAGCGCGTTTATCTGGCCCACTGTTAGACCGATTTGATATGTCCATTGATATTCCCGCACTGCCACGAGGCTGTCTTTCTAGTGGCGGAGAACGCGGTGAGTCAACATCGACGGTAAAAGCGCGGGTAGCGGCTGCGCGTGAGCGTATGCTGGCACGCCAAGGAAAGGTGAATGCGTTGTTGAGTAATCAAGAAATGGAGCTGCATTGTCAGCTCGCTCAGGCTGATGCGGCGTTTTTAGAGCAGGCTTTACATCGATTGGGGTTGTCCGTTCGGGCCTATCACCGCATTATCAAGGTAGCACGTACCATTGCCGATCTTGGCGGCGACGCTCAGATCTCACGCCCTCATTTAGCGGAAGCGCTGGGATATCGGGCGATGGATGGCTTATTGCGCCATCTCAACGCCCAAGTCAGCTAATTACTTTTGGGTCAGTAAAAAGTTGATCAACTGGAAGTATTCTTCCGGAGTTTCTACTGTTTTGGGTGTCACGTGATATTTGCCGTTGACGATCACCGCAGGCACACCGCGCAAGCCCGCTTTTTCGAACGATTGGTCGAAACGCTTGGCCATGGAGTTCGCGGCAAAGCTGTTGTAAGCGCTGTCAAATTCTTTGCCATCAATGCCGTTATCGACAAACATTTGGCGAACCTCCGCTAGTGATTTCGGTGGGTTTTGTGCCGCATGAATGCGATCAAACATCACCGGAATAATGGTTTTTTGTGCATCGAGCACAACCGCTGCTGCGTAGGCGCGTGTTACCACACTGCCCATCTCGCCGCCCATAAAAGACACATGGTGTTTTACCACTTTCGCATTATCAGGCACTTGTTGTTTGAGCTGCTGGACCAGTGGTTCAAACTGATAACAATGTGGGCAATAGAAAGAGAAAAACTCGGTCACTGTTGGGGAATCAGTTGCCGGCGTCTCTAGCACTTGGTAATCCTCACCAGCTTTAAAGCGGCCTGGTTTAGCATCCGCTACCTCAATCGGTGTTGCAGGCTCTGCCGACTCCGTTTGCGTGGTTTCGGTTGTTGGGGTGGTGTCTGGTGATGTCTGCGTCACGCTCTCAGGCTCAGAGCACGCGGTTAGGCCTACGACCAGTAGCAAAGGCAACAGTTTTTTAAACATGATTGAATGACTCTCCGTTATCGATTGAGCGCTTACGGATACAGTGTAAGCGGTGGTGCTTCAAGGGCGGCAAGCTGTTCTTTAAAAGCGAGCACCTGACCTTCCCAGTATTTTGCATCAGCAAACCAAGGAAATGCACGAGGAAACGCCGGGTCTTGCCAGCGTTTTGCCAACCAGGCCATGTAATGCACCATTCTCAGACCTCGTAATGGCTCGATCAGTTGCAATTGGTCGGCGGGGAATTCGCGAAATTCACGATAACCCTCCGCCAAGGTGTCGAGTTGCGCGAGCTGATCGGCGCGACTGCCGTTTAAAAATAGCCATAAATCTTGCATCGCGGGACCGTTACGGGTGTCATCAAAATCGACAAATAGTGGACCGTCTCGCCACAAAATATTGCTGGGATGACAATCGCCATGGAGCCGAATCGCGGGCCACTCCGTGTGCCATCGCGCCGCGATGGCATCGATTAATCGGTCGAGATCAGAGAAGAATGTCGCTTGCAGGCTTGCTGGGATCAAGCTGGCTTCTCCTAGCTCGCGGCGTGGCTGATAAAGGTGGCTGTCGAGATCAAATTTAGCGCGAGTTTGAAAAGGCTTAGCGGCGCCCATTTGGTGGATACGACCCAGATAACGGCCGACCGCTTCGAGCTGATCCCAATTGTCCACTTCAAAGCCGCGACCGCCCACACTGGGGAATAAGGCAAAGCGAAAGCCTGATGCGTAAAAAAGACTGGTTCCCTTTCGTTGAATCGGCGCAACGACGGGAATATCTGCGTCAGCTAGCTCGCGGCAGAAAGCATGTTCTTCATGAATTTGCGCATCGGACCAGCGAGCGGGCCGATAGAACTTGACCACATAGCGCTGGCCATCATCGGCGACAAACTGGGCCACCCGATTTTCATAGCTGTTCAGTGCGAGTAGGCCGGATTGAGGAAAAATACCGATCGATTCAATCGCATTTAATTGAACGTCGGGAGTAAGAGCATGAAAGTCAAAGCCTATCTCGGTCATACGCCACCTGAGAATGACAAAAGAAACGTTATAGTAACAAATAAAAAGGGCGCTGCCTGCGCCCTGTTTATTTATCGTGAATGGTTGTTGTGGTGAATTGGCCGATTACAGATCCGTGATAAAGCGGCTTTCTGCCGTTACCCTTTTTTGTTTGTCGCCTGATTCACGCTCCATCACAAAGGTGATGTCGGCAATGCGTTGCTCCATCTCGTACGTATCGACTGCCAGACTAATCGGCAGTGAGAAAACCTCACCCGCTTGTACATTAACGGTTTGTGGCCCGTGCCATGTCACCTCATCCAAGCCTTTAACCGACAGCTGATATACGTCGTCTGTCTGCGTTTTATTTAAGATTTTTAAGGTGTAGGTATTTTCAACCAGTCCTTGGTTGTTAATGCGATACAGTTGATTACGGTCGCGTATCACATCCAGCGCCATCGGCATGACCGACATCGCCAGATAAATAAACATTGCAGTCACAATAATCATGACCGCCCCATAACCCACCAGTTTTGGTCGCATGACCGCGGTTTTCTTGCCTTCGAGCTTGTGCTCGGTGGTGTAGCTGATTAGGCCGCGCGCGTAGCCCATGCGATCCATGGTTTCATCACACGCATCGACACAGGCACCACAGTTGATGCATTCATACTGCAAACCATCACGAATATCGATACCTGTCGGACACACTTGCACACATAGGTTGCAGTCAATACAGTCGCCTAATCCTAATGTTTTGGGATCTTTCTTACGTGGGCGAGGCCCGCGTTTTTCGCCGCGTTTGGCATCATAGCCAACGATAAAGGTGTCTTTATCAAACATTGCGGACTGAAAGCGCGCGTAGGGGCACATGTGAATACACATGATCGATCGCATCCAGCCCGCATTCCCGTAGGTGCAGGCAGCAAAAAAGATCACCCAAAAGCCGACCCAAAAGCTAGTATCGAACGTGACTAAATCGACCGCGAGCGATTGCACGGGGACAAAGTAACCGACAAACGTGGCGCCCGTGACCAGAGATATGAGCCACCAAGCCGCATGCTTCGCAGCTTTTCGCGCGGCCAATGCCGGCGTAAGTTTGAGCGAGTCTTGTTTTCGGCGTTTGTTGGCCGCCCCCTCCAGCTTTTCTTCAAACCAGATAAAGAGAAAGGTCCATACTGTTTGCGGGCACAAATAGCCACACCACACCCGGCCAAGAAAAGTGGTAATAAAAAAGAGGCCGAAGGCGGCGAGCATCAAAAGTGCGGCCAACAAGGTCAGGTCTTGTGGCCACAACGTGGTGCCGAAAAAATTAAACTTTTGGTTACCTATATCCAGCAAAATGGCTTGTCGGCCTTGATACGGGATCCATGGCGTTAGCAGAAACAGCAGCATAAAGAACCAGCCCATGTAACGGCGCATTCGCTGGTAATAGCCTTTCACCGCGCGCACATAAATGCGATTACTCGGATTAAAGCGATCGCCGTTACCTTTATGGGTTTTGGGATTGTATTCTTTTGCAGTCACGTCTTTGACGTTAATTTTTTTATCGCTCATGACATTGGCTTTCCTTGGGATAGCGGGTCCATGGTGCATTGCCAGGCCCTAATTATCATTGTGCCTGTGATTGTAGCGCAGCAAACGCCGTGAATACGCTACCAGAGTCATAGTTTGCGATACAGCTACAAACTGAACGAATTCCAGCTAYAACAGACGATTAGCGAGGGCCTCTGACTCACTCTTTTGTTGGGGTAATGCCTCTCGCCCGTAAAATAGCGGCTTTAAAGTCGTCTTCATTGTCTTTTGCAAGGCCAGGAATAGGCGCGTTGCTATCTTCTAGTCGCATTTTGAGTTGATAGATCAAGGTGTCGTCCGATAGCGTTGTTAAGTCATCGCGATGACCGGCCTCTTGGGCAATCAGATTGAGCATGGTCATGAGCGAGTGATCGGGCGTTTGTTGCCAAGATTGGTTCAGTAGATCGAGCAACTCGTTGATACGATGGCAGTGCATGGTGGTATCCTTAATGTGGCACGTAAAAAATACCATTTTGCCCGACGGCGAGCGGTGAATACTTAGCCAAGATCAAATTCCTTTCAGGCGAGAGTTAATTTATCGGCATCACACGATTACGCCCGAGGTTTTTGGCGTTGTAGAGTTGTTGATCAGCACGGTAAATGAGATCGGCGCCAGATTCGCGAGCATGCTCGTCGTACTCTGCGACGCCCATGGACACGGTAATATGATCCAATGTTTGGCCACGACGCCGGTCTTTTATCACCATTCTATCGATAGCGGCACGTAGCGTTTCAGCGGTCCGTTTTGCGCTGTTGAGGCGTCTTTTAGGTAACAGTAGCGCAAACTCTTCGCCGCCGTAGCGGAACGCTTGCACGCCTTCTCGGCAGTAGTCGAGTAATCGCTTGGCGACCTGCTTCAAAGCGATATCGCCGAGCACGTGACCGTATGTATCGTTAAGTTGTTTAAAGTGATCGAGGTCGACGAGGACTAAAGCAAACGGCCAGGTTTGTGCGTTTTCGGTGTACGCATTGAGCTCGCGTTCAAAGGCGGCCCGATTGAGCAGGCCGGTTAAGCCATCATGGGTGGCTTGCTCGGTCATCTCTGCGAGGTTTTGTTTTAGTTGGGCAATTTCTTGCTGGGCATCACTTAGTTGGTGTTTAAAGTAGCGGGTCGATTGCGTCAGAGCTTGCGAGTCTTTCACTACATTACGGACAACGGCGATGGTTTCATCAATGGACAACCCTTCGTTTTCAACGCGAGACAGCTGTTCGAATGTTTTGTCGAGTACCGAGTGAAACGCGTCTGTGTCCTGAAGCGTGTCAGACATCGAATGACTCAACTCCGTCATCATTGACTCAAGGCTTTGCTTAAGGCTGCCAATGTTCTGGCTGTGTTTATCCGCCATGTGCTTTTGATACAAGATGTCGCTTTGAAGAGGACTGCACGTGCCATGCTCATGGACGGTGGTATCGACGTCAGCGGTGAGCTTGGGATCGGTATTGGCGACGTAGGTGTACCATAGCGCGTAGTTGGTCGGTGTCGTGGGCACCTTATATTTCATCATCAAAGGGACCGCTTTTTTGAGAAATACGGTCGATTGCTGAAATTGACCGTCTGACATGGCGGTCCTTTCTGCTAAGCAACATAGATAGGCACTTTGTTCAGTGTATACCCAAAGTGACAGGAGTGGCAGCACTGAGGTAAAAAGCGTGAGCCTGCAGACATGGATGTCTGCAGGCTTGTGTTAGCGAAAGAACGGGTGTTAAAGAAAGAACGGGCTGGGTTGGAATAGGCGCTCAACATCCGGAATGTATTTTTTATTCACCAAGAATAGCACCACATGATCATCTTGCTGGATCACGGTTTTATCATGGGCAATCAATACTTCATCACCTCGTACAACCGCACCTATGGTCGTGCCCGGTGGTAACTTTATATCGCCAATTGCCCGGCCAACCACTTTGGACGTTGACGCATCACCGTGCGCAATCGCTTCAATTGCTTCAGCGGCGCCGCGTCGTAATGACGACACATTGACAATATCGGCGCGGCGTACATGGGTGAGCAACGCCGAAATCGTCGCTTGTTGGGGGGAGATGGCAATATCAATCACCCCACCTTGAACCAAGTCGACATAAGCACCGCGTTGAATCAGCACCATGACTTTTTTTGCCCCTAGGCGTTTAGCGAGCATTGCCGACATAATATTGGCTTCATCTTCGTTGGTGACCGCGATAAAGACATCAATCTGCTCAATGTGCTCTTCGCTGAGTAATTCCTGGTCAGACGCATCGCCACAAAAAACGGTGGTTTCTTCTAATAGCTCAGCCAGGTGTTCAGCACGAGCTGGATTGCGCTCAATTAACTTCACGCTGTACTGGCGCTCAAGTGACATGGCTAGGCCAGCACCAATATTCCCCCCACCCACAATCATGATGCGTTTGTAAGGATTTTCGAGGCGCTGCAGTTCACTCATCACTGAGCGGATATGGTTGCTGGCGGCGACGAAAAAGACTTCATCATCGGCTTCGATAATGGTCGTGCCTTGGGGGCGAATCGGGCGGTCACGCCGAAAGATAGCGGCAACACGGGTATCGACATGCGGCATGTGCTCGCGCAGTGCTGAGAGCGCTTTGCCGACCAAAGGCCCGCCATAATAGGCCTTAACGGCCACCAGGCCCACTTTTTTGTCGGCAAAGCTGACCACTTGTAACGCGCCTGGGTATTCAATTAAGCGACGAATATAATGCGTCACCAGCTCCTCTGGGGCGATAAGGTGGTCAACCGGACAGGCGTCACTGTTAAACAATTGCTCTTTTACCGCGAGATATTCAGGACTTCGGATCCGAGCAACACGATTGGGTGTGTTAAAGCGGGTAAAAGCGACCTGACAAGCGATCATGTTTGTTTCATCGGAGTTGGTTACGGCAACCAGCATATCCGCATCTTGCGCGCCAGCCTCTTGCAAGGTCGACGGATGGCTGGCAAACCCGTGTACAACACGTAAGTCGTATTTATCTTGCAGTTCGCGAAGCCGTTCTGGGGCGCGGTCAACAATGGTGATGTCATTGTTTTCTCCGACCAGATTTTCTGCCAAGGTACCGCCGACTTGGCCTGCACCCAAGATAATGATTTTCATGTTGTTGTTACTCCCTGCCTTGTTACTTGCCGATTGGCTTTTTTAGGCATGCGTAATAGAAGCCGTCCATGTCGTGTTCTCCGGGGAGAATTTGCCGTCCTGGCTGGTCGTGGGTGCCGGTGCGCAATATTGCTGTTGGCTCGCGAGTTAAAAAGGCGCGAATTTGTGTCGCGTTTTCATCCGGTAATACCGAGCAGGTCGCGTAGACCAGCGTACCGCCTGGCGCCAATTGCTGCCACATTGCGTCTAAAATCTCCGCTTGTAACGTGACCAAGGCTTGAATATCGCTATCGCGTCTTAGCCATTTAATGTCCGGATGGCGACGGATCACACCTGTGGCCGAGCAGGGCGCATCCAGCAAAATGCGATCAAATGCTGGGCCCGTGTGCCAAGCGCTCGGCAAGCGAGCATCGGCGTGTTTCACCTCAGCATTAAGCCCTAAGCGCGATAGGTTCTCTTTGATCCGCGACAAGCGATTTTCATCGGCATCAATGGCAGTGACGATCGCATCAGGCTGATGTTCAAGAATATGACAGGTTTTGCCACCGGGGGCGGCACAGCAGTCGAGAATGTGCTCTGCTGAATCGGGCTGGAGGTAGTCGACAGCGAGTTGTGCGGCGGCATCTTGTACCGATACCCAACCTTGGGTAAAGCCTGGCAAACGTGTTACGTCGCACGGTGCGTCGAGCTTGATAGCGTCCAAAGCTTGGGTGTGCGGAGAACCAGCGATACCCGCCGCTTGCAGTTCAGCAAGGTAACTTGCCTGAGTATGATGCTGGCGGTTTACGCGCAACCACATGGGGGCTTTTTGATGGTTCGCCGCGATAATCTCTTGCCACTGGTTTGGGTAGGCCTGTTGAAGACGCGTTAATAACCAGCTGGGATGGCAGTGTTGCCCGGCGGACTCGGCTTGACTGGCATCATCGAGCGAGGCTTGATCGCGTTGATAGTGACGCAATATCGCATTGATAAGGCCACGTAACTGCGGACGCTTGAGTGTTTTGGTCGCGTTGACCGTTTCCGCCACCGCGGCATGGGCCGGAATACGCATATAGCCGAGTTGATAGAGGCCAACGAGTAACAGGTGATGAAACACACGTTGCTTACCTTTTAATGGTTTGTCCATCAAAGCTTGCACGATATGCTCTAAACGCGGCAACCAACGTAAGGTGCCGTAGCAGATCTCTTGCAGTAACGCCGCATCCCGTGGTGCGATGTGCTGCTGCGCCAGTGGCAGCTGCTGCGAGAGGGATTGGCCTTGATCGACCACTTGATATAGAACGCGGGCAGCCGCGGCTCTTACATTCATATGTTTACCCATTAAAAGGCCAAAATGGCATCAGACGATAGCGTCGCCTGTTACATTAAAAAAGGCCAGCGTACTGGCCTTAAACGATGTTGCTACAAAACGCACCCTTTATACTAATTGGGTGCCGGTTTCAAACCACTCGCGACGCGCATTGAGCAGCTCGTGAGCCTGCATGGCTTTCTTGCCCGGTGGCTGCAGGTGTGTCAGCTGAAGAACACCTTTGCCGGTCGCAATTTGAATACCGTGTTTATCAGTGTTAATGACGGTCCCCGGCGCAGCATCAACATCAATATCGAGTGCGTTCGCGCCCCACACTTTGATATTTTGCTCGCCTAAGGTGAAAAAACTCACCGGGCGAGGATTGAATGCGCGTACACAGCGTTCGATAAACGCCGCGTCTTGATGCCAATCGATATGAGCTTCTTGCTTGGTTAGCTTTTCGGCGTAATTGGCTTTGGCGTCATTTTGCGGTTCAGCCAATATAATGCCGTTGGCCATATCATTGAGGCAATCAATCAGTGCCTGTGGACCCAGCTCAGCCAAGCGCTCATACAGACTGCCACTGGTTTCTTTGTCATCAATCGGTAAGGTGGCGATTTTTAACATGTCACCGGTATCGAGCCCTTCATCCATCTGCATGATGGTGACGCCGGTTTCGTTGTCGCCTGCCCAGACCGCTCGCTCAATCGGTGCGGCCCCCCGCCAACGTGGCAAAATTGAGCCATGCACATTAACGCAGCCCAATCTTGGGATCGTTAACACGGCTTTCGGCAAAATAAGTCCATAGGCGACCACCACCAGAACGTCGGCATCGAGCGCGGCTAACTCGGCCTGTGCCGTTTCGTCACGCAACGTGCGAGGCTGGTATACCGGGAGTGCATGTTCAATCGCCAGTTGTTTAACTGGGCTCGCCGTGAGCTTTTTGCCCCGTCCTGCTGGTTTATCTTCGCGGCTATAGACCGCAATGACCTCATGCTCACTGTCGAGCAAGGCTTGTAAATGGCGCGCGGCAAAGTCCGGCGTGCCCGCAAATACTATACGCAGCGGTTTGCTCAAAGTGACCTCAGCTTGCTTTTTGGTTAGCGCGTTTGAGTTTTTCCATTTTTTGCTTGATGCGTTGGCGCTTCAATGGTGATAGATAATCAACGAATAGCTTGCCTTCTAAGTGGTCAAGCTCGTGTTGAATACAAATCGCCAGTAAGTCGTCGGCATCGAACTGAAATGGCTTGCCGTCACGATCAAGTGCTTTGACCGTCACTTCGGCTGCTCGAGGCACTAAGGCACGTGAGCTCGGCACAGAGAGACACCCTTCTTCAATACCGTCTTCACCGCGCTTGTCGATAATTTCAGGGTTGATCAGCACCATAGGCTCGTCACGCATTTCTGATATATCGATCACGACCATGCGTTGGTGGAAATCAACCTGAGTAGCGGCAAGACCGATACCGTCTTGGTCGTACATGGTTTCAATCATGTCATCGGCCATTTTCTGGATCTCAGGGGTAACGGTATCCACCGGTTTCGCAACGGTGCGAAGGCGCTCATCTGGAAATGTTAATACGTTCAGTAAAGCCATAACGTCTCGCAAAAATTGAACTGTGCCGAATGCGGCACGGGATAATTGGGTTAATTCTAGACATTTTGCCAGCCAATTGACAGCATCAGCGCGTTCTGTCTGACAAGGAAGACGACGATGACAAAGAAACTGTGTAGGCTTGCTATGGCAGTCCTATTGACAGCGCTACTCCCGTTCAGTGTGGCGGCACAAAAGAGTGAAACACGTTATATCGTTGAGCGTGGCGATACGCTTTGGGATATTGCCGCCACCTTTTTTTCTGACCCTTGGCATTGGCCAAAGGTATGGTACGACAACCCAAGTATAAAGGATCCACACCTTATCTACCCGGGCGATACGTTGACACTTAAGTGGCAACAAGGGAAACCGCATCTAACGTACCAAGCCTCTCACACGATAGCCGCAGACGAACCGGTATCGCCTGTGCCCAGTGTTGGGCCTTTACTCTTACCCCACCTAGCACAAGATACCTTGGTTGAGAAAGCACGATTAGTTGCGTTACCCAGGGTGTTGGGCTCGCCTGAGGGGCGTCGCCTTTTATCGGCGGCAGACACTGTGTATATCGATGCCGCATTACACGCGATCGATTGGCAGGTATATCGGGTCGCGCACACCTTTTCGCATCAACGCGCAGATCAGACGGTTGATAATCGCCCACAAATGGTTAGCTTGACGCACGTGGCCAATGGTTCAATCACCGACGTGGCGTCGAACTATAGCGTGATGACACTGACTCAGGTCAATCAAGAGATACGACCCAATGACGTCCTATTGCCGGCCCCCGACCGTGATCAGGCGCCATTCTGGCCTTATCCAGCGAAAACCAAAGCGACCTTATTGGGTCACCTTTACGGCAGTGAATACGTGGCTCAAGGGCAGTTAGTCGTTCTGGATAAAGGGGCAAAGGCGCAGGTTTCGGCCGGGCAAGTATTTGAAGTTACTCAGTCTGGAAAACAGGTCGTGAATCAGCCAGGTGAGTACCAGTATCAAGCACAAGCCGATAAAACCCCACCTGAGGTCACTGTATTACCGAACGTCAAAATCGGTGAGCTGATGGTTATCCGTTCCTATCCATGGATGAGTTTGGCTGTCGTACAGCAAGCCACTCAGCCGATTAAAGCGGGTATGCAGGCGATTCCACCTTCAAGCGCTCGGATCAGTCATGAAAGATGAGACGTTATACGCGTGGTTAACCTTGGCTCAAGTGCCACGGCTACGGGCCAGGCAACGTCGAAAACTCTTATCGACATGGCCGGTCGAGGCTATCCATCAGCAATCTCAGCAGGCGTTGGCCGCGATTGGATTAAGTGAGGATCAATGCCAGGCGATATGCAGCCCAAATCAGGCGTTAATCAATGCGAGCTTGCGCTGGGCCGAGGCGCCCGATTGCCACTTATTGTGTTTTGATCATCCCGCTTATCCCTCTTTGCTAAAAGAAATCGCCAGCGCGCCTCTCATTCTCTATGTTCAAGGTGATCCCAGCGCCTTAGCCAAGCCCCAGCTCGCCATGGTTGGCAGTCGTCATGCCACCCAATCTGGATTGACGACGGCTTATCAGTTTGCCAAACAGTTGGCCGACTACGGGTTGACCATTACCAGCGGTTTAGCCTTGGGCATTGATGGGCGGGCGCATAAAGGTGCCTTAGACGGCAATGGACAAACATTGGCGGTGCTCGGCAGCGGGCTAGGGCGTATTTATCCTGCACGTCACCGTGACTTAGCCAGCCAAATTATTACGCAAGGGGCGTTGGTGTCCGAGTTCTGGCCAGATGCGCCGCCACGGGCGGAACACTTTCCTCGTCGTAACCGTCTGATCAGTGGCTTATCAGCGGGCGTATTAGTGGTGGAGGCTGCACCGCAAAGTGGCTCATTGATTACCGCGCGCTACGCACTTGAGCAAAATCGAGGGGTGTTTGCGATCCCAGGCCCAATCGATCAGGTCCAAGCGCGTGGATGCCATCAATTGATCAAGCAGGGCGCAACCTTGACGGACAGTGTGGATGATATTTTAAGTGAAGTAGACAGTTTGGTTCAGTTTGCAGTGAGCCAACAAAGCGAATTATTTAGTGATGCGCCCAAGTTAGATGCCGATCAAGGATTGCCATTTCCCACGCTGTTGGCTAACGTAGGGACTAACGCGACGTGTGTCGACGTACTAGCTGAGCGCTGCAACCAACCGGTTCACGAAATCATGATGCAGTTGTTAGACTTAGAACTCCAGGGGCTTGTAGCAGCAGTACCCGGTGGCTATGTCAGAACGAGGAGGGGCTAGCCATGATGGACATTCTTATGTACCTGTTTGAAACCTACATCCACAGTGATGTCGAGGTCATTATCGATCAGGACGAGTTAGCGGATGAATTGTCCCGTGCGGGTTTTCATCAAGATGATATTTATAAGGCCCTAAACTGGCTGGAAAAATTAGCTCAGTTACAAAACGCGGATAAACAGCCCTATCTAACAGGCAGTGCACAGAGCTCGATTCGTGTATTCACCGAGCAAGAAACCCGTTTTCTCGATCAAGAAAGCCGAGGTTTTTTATTGTTTTTAGAACAAGCTGGAGTGCTGTCACCAGAAACGCGTGAGATGGTGATCGATCGGGTGATGGAGTTAGAAACGCAAGAGTTTGGTTTGGATGATCTAAAATGGGTGATCCTAATGGTGCTGTTTAACGTGCCAGGTAATGAGCGCGCGTATACGCAAATGGAAGACATGCTGTACGACGCACAAGAGGGGTACGTGCATTAACGCTTATCAATAACAGTAAAGGTGTGAATGAATACAGATAACACCCCGAAGACCCAGGAGCGCTGCCCGGAATGTGGCAGCGCTCTTGCGTTTAAATCGGGCAAACGAGGCCCGTTTCTGGCCTGTACGGCCTATCCAGACTGCCACTATACCAAAGCATTACACCATGGTGATGGCCATGTGGTGAAAGCGCTTGGCGTGGCCTGTCCGGCGTGTCAGCAGGGGGAATTGGTGTTGCGTCAAGGTCGATTCGGCATGTTTATTGGCTGTGATCAGTTCCCGCAATGCACCCACATTGAAAAACCGGACGAGCCGGATCACACTGCATTGAATTGCCCCGCGTGTACCAAAGGCGAGCTAGTGGAGCGCACCTCGCGCTACGGGAAACGCTTTTTTGCCTGTGATCAGTACCCTAAGTGCCATTTTGCCGTGAATGCACAACCGATAGCCGGTACCTGCGAGGCATGTGGTTTTGCACTCTTGGTCGAGCGTAAAAAAGGTGGAAAAACCGTGCATCAATGTGCCGATAAGCCCTGCAGCGCGATTCAAGATGAATCGGCTGCAGAGTCGGAGAGTGAGGATTAATCGGCTTGTGCGGCCAGTGCTAACGCGGCGGACTGTAAACCGTGAAAGGTGTCGTCGGGCAGGTAGCTGGCGAGGCTCGCTAACGTGGTGGCAAGCTCGGCGTTCGAGGTGGCCGTGACATTGATATGGCCCACTTTGCGCCCCGGGAGAGGCGTTTTGTTGTACCAATGCACATGGGCGTCGCGATAGGTCGCAAGCGGGACACTACCTTGACCCAAAATATTGATCATCGCAGTGGGCTGAACCAAACGGGTAGCGCCACGCGGTAAGCCGCTGACCGCACGCAAGTGGTTTTCAAACTGACAACAGGCGCTACCTTGCTGGGTCCAGTGGCCCGAGTTATGGACTCGAGGTGCGATTTCATTCACCAGCAAGCGACCGTCAATATCAAAAAATTCGACCGCGAGCACACCCACATAATTGAGTGTGTCGGCAATCTTTTTCATCATTTCAGCCGCTTGTAACTGCAAATCCTGTTCGTCAGGCCGTGCCACCGACAAAGTCAGTACGCCGTTGTGGTGATGGTTTTGGGTTAGGCTGTAGCTGGCAAATTCGCCATTGGCACCACGTACACCAATTAGTGACACTTCACGCTCAAAAGGGATCATGGCCTCAGCAATGATCGCTTGGCCATCGCGCTGCTCGGGCGCGGCAAGAAAGGCGTCCAATTCGGCCCATAATGCGCTGAGATCATCACCATCACGATAGCGCCATTGCCCTTTGCCGTCATAACCATCGAGCGTGCTTTTCAACACCAAGGGCGCGCCCAGTGCATCGACGGCCTTTTCCAAATCCGCCTGTGTATACACCACACGGTATGGCGCGTTAGCCACCTCAGCTTGCATCAATAAGGCTTTCTCTATTTGACGGTCGCCACCGGTTAAAATTGCCTGCGCACTGGGGCGTAACTTCCCGCTTTGCTCGCATTGATGCAAAATGTTGGCTGGAATATGTTCAAATTCCGCGGTGATAATATCCGCGCCGGCTATCGCGGTATCGAGCCCTTGACCGAGTGGCTGCTGGGTTAAAGGATGGATAATGTCGCCGCTGCGCACATCATAAGCACTGACGATAAGATTGAGCGGCGCGCCGGCTAATGCCATCATCCGGGCCAGTTGTCCTGCGCCTAACACCAGAATATTCATGGCCTTACCCTTGTGGGTTGGGGTGAGCGAGAACGGCTTCAGTTTGCGTTTGGCGAAACGCATCCACTTTTGCCATCAAATCAGGGTCGGCCGTGGCGAGAATTTGTGCCGCAAGGAGGCCTGCATTCGCGGCGCCTGCCTCACCAATAGCGAGCGTGCCCACCGCCACGCCTTTTGGCATTTGAGCAATCGAAAGCAATGAATCCATGCCCTTTAACGCTTTTGACTGGACCGGTACGCCGAGTACCGGCAGGCTGGTGTGTGCGGCAGTCATCCCGGGTAGATGGGCGGCCCCCCCGGCGCCGGCAATAATCACTTTTATCCCGCGCTCAGCCGCTTGCTGGGCATAGTCGGCAAGTAACTGTGGCGTGCGATGGGCGGAGACAATACGGGTTTCGTAAGGGATAGCAAAGTGATCCAACATAGCCGCTGCATGTGTCATGGTAGGCCAATCGGATTGCGAGCCCATGATGATACCGACAGTCATAATACGTCCTTCTTGATGACAAGCGTGAATAAGTTAAGCTGAGCGTGGCGTGAATTATACCCAGATTTCATCGCAAGGAAAACGTTTGCGTCAGCGGTGAGGGATGAAATTCCGTCAAGATCCCACTGCGTGGATCAGGTAAAGTAAGCACATAGTCTCAGTAACAAAGGATGTGAGCGTGGCACACGGTCAGTCGACAATTGATAAGCAAGCCGTGAAGGCTTTTTTCCTCCAGCTTCAAGATGATATTTGCCAACAGCTTGCGCAACAAGATGGTCAAGCACATTTTATTGAAGATGCGTGGGAGCGTGAGAAAGGGGGCGGTGGCCGCAGTCGCGTCCTACGTCAGGGCCACGTATTTGAGCAAGCGGGAGTGAACTTCTCGCATGTATTTGGCGATCAAATGCCTGCTTCGGCGACCGCGCACCGACCAGAGCTTGCCGGTCGCTGTTTTGAGGCTATGGGGGTGTCGTTAGTGATCCATCCTCATAACCCATACGTGCCGACCTCACACGCGAACGTGCGTTTTTTCATTGCTGAAAAAGAAGGCGCTGATCCTGTGTGGTGGTTTGGCGGCGGCTTTGACCTCACGCCTTTCTATCCGTTCGAGGAAGACTGCCAGCACTGGCATGAGACCGCCAAAGCTTTGTGCGCGCCCTTCGGTGATAGCGTGTACGCTGATCACAAAGCATGGTGCGATCGCTATTTTTATCTGCCCCATCGTGATGAAACCCGTGGCGTCGGCGGGCTTTTCTTTGATGATTTGAACCAATGGCCATTCGAACAGTGCTTTGCCTACACCCAAGCGGTTGGAAAAGGCTTTATCGATGCCTATCTGCCGATAGTACAGCGTCGCAAAGCTACGCCCTATGGTGAGCGTGAGCGCGATTTTCAGCTTTATCGTCGCGGACGCTATGTTGAGTTTAACTTGGTGTATGACAGAGGCACGCTATTTGGCTTGCAAAGTGGTGGTCGCACCGAATCTATCCTGATGTCGATGCCGCCGATGGCACGTTGGGAATATAATTGGTCACCTGATGACGATGCGCCGGAAGCGAGACTCTATCGCGACTACCTTAAACCGAGGGAGTGGTAACGGATGACCGATCGTTATTGTGTGGTCGGCCATCCGATTGGCCACAGTAAGTCGCCGCAGATCCACGCCGCATTTGCGACACAAACCCAACAAGACATCGACTATCAAGCCATTGAAGCGCCGCTCGAAGGCTTTGTGACCACCATGCAGACGTTTTTTGCCCAAGGAGGGCGCGGCGCTAATGTGACCGTGCCTTTTAAACAGCAAGCGTATGATTGGGCTGATACACTGACAGAGCGTGCCCGCCGCGCCGGTGCCGTGAATACACTGGTTAAGCAAAGCGATGGCACCTTATTGGGTGATAACACCGATGGCGCCGGTTTGGTGACTGACTTACATCACCACCATGTGGCACTGCGCGATAAGCGCATTATAGTCGTGGGAGCGGGCGGTGCCGCACGGGGTGTGTTGCTTCCTTTACTGGAGCAAGCGCCAGCATCGCTGATGATTGTCAATCGCACCGAGCAAAAAGCCCAGCAATTAGCCGCTGCATTTGGTGAGGCCGGACCAATCGCCAGTCATGCCGTGGATAAACCTGTGGCGGCGCCTGTTGATGTGATCATTAATGCGACCTCGGCGAGCTTACATCAAAGCTATCCCCCTCTCCCGCAAGGAGCGATTGGCCCAGCGACCACTGTCTATGACATGGTGTATCAAGCTGGCAGCACAACCAGCAATCAATGGGCGCAAGGCCAAGGAGCAGGGCGGTGTTTAGACGGTTTGGGCATGCTGGTGGAACAAGCGGCGGAAAGCTTTGCTATATGGCGTGGCTGTCGGCCACAAACCGAACGTGTGCGTGAGCAGTTAAGAGAGGCACTCAATCAATGAATCAATCCCTCATCCTGGCTGCGGAGCAAGCGCAAGTCGATACGGCAAAGGCCCGTGTTTGTTTTTACGGCCAGCTTAATGGTGCATTGTTACCATGCGCTGTCCGCTTTACCACCTTATCTGCGCTTGCCGGCTGCGTGGTAGACTCGGATAATGCGCAGACGATTGTCGAACAGGTCTGGTTTGATATTGAAGAGCAAATGGAAGCGGCCATCGAATCAGAAGCGTTTGAACCCGATGGCAGCTTGGTGATCTAGCTTTCGCCGCGGTAGATGTCTTTGGTGTCGACATAGTTTTGCGCTGAGCGGGCAAAATAAGCACGCTCTTTGTCAGTGAGGGGGCGGACCTGTTTGACCGGTGAGCCAACATACAGGTAGCCGCTCTCTAAGCGTTTTCCGGGCGGGACTAAACTGCCAGCGCCAATCAGCACTTCATCTTCAATCACAGCGTCATCAAGAATAATCGTCCCCATTCCCACTAGGACTCGGTTGCCAATCCGGCAGCCGTGTAACATGACCTTGTGGCCGATTGTAACCTCTTCGCCAATGATCAACGGGTAACCTTGTGGGTTTTCGGCATTTTTGTGGGTGACATGAAGGACTGAGCCATCTTGCACATTGGTCCGTGCGCCAATCTGGATATGGTTTACGTCACCACGTGCTGCAACCAGCGGCCAAATACTCACATCATCGCCTAGCGTAATATCGCCAGCCAATACACTGGATTCATCAATATAGACGCGTTCGCCAAGCTGAGGCGTCATGCCTTTATAAGCGCGCAGCTGTTTTGCCATCACAAATCCCTCTTTATATCGCTATACAATGTCAGATAACGCTGACTTTGTTACCAGTTTTACACTCTAGCGAGCAAAAAAACAGCGAGTGACAGTTTTTTTCTAAAAAACCACTAAAAAGAGGTTGCCAATCTGATCAGCTTCCCTATAATGCGCCTCCATCAACACGGCACACAGGGCAAGCGCTCAGCGTCATGTTGAAGTGAAAAATCAAATAAAAATAAACGCTTGACGTGAGTTTTTAAAAGATTAAGATAGCCGTCCACTTAACGCCAAGCGTTAGGGAAGTCAAAAAGAGATTTTATTTCCGGCCCTGAGGGTTGAAAATAAAAGATAAAATTTCTTCTTGACTTTAACGGCAAGGCACGTAAGATACGCAGCCCTGACCAAGCGAAGCGCAGCTTCGCACAGTCAACGCTCTTTAACAATTTGACCTATGCAATCTGTGTGGGCACTCGTTGAGAATAGACAAAAAGATTTATTCGATGAACTGAGTGACCAATTCATGTTGGTACAGCCTTGAGCTGTTTTGATTTCACTTTTTTAAAAGTGGATGCCAACAAGAGCACAGTCAATTCGTTTGTCTCGCAAGAGAG
>NZ_MUFF01000030.1:0-32154 GCF_001996105.1 Salinivibrio sp. IB643 | reverse complement strand
CGGCAGATAAACGTGTAACGTATTGGTTTAAAAGGTCAATTTTTTGGACATGGCGCTATTTTTTTTCATGTAAAAAAGTTGGCGCAAATCAGCCAGTTGGCATACACTTGTTTTTAAGTGGTTTTCGAATGTTCCTATAATACAAGGGCTAAAGACGCGTAGACCACGTGTAGAGTGGCGGTGTCGATACTGCGGTATTGCCAATATGTTAAACAATTCTTGAGGGAAAACCTATGGCGCTCACGAAAGCCGATTTGGCTGAGAACCTGTTTGAAAATATCGGGATTAGCAAACGGGACGCCAAGGATACAGTCGAAGTGTTTTTTGAAGAAGTACGAAAAGCGCTTGAAAGTGGCGAGCAAGTCAAACTGTCCGGTTTTGGTAATTTTGATTTGCGAGACAAGAATCAACGCCCCGGTCGAAACCCTAAAACAGGGGAAGATATTCCGATCACGGCGCGTCGTGTTGTCACTTTTCGACCCGGCCAAAAACTTAAAGCACGAGTTGAAAATGCAGAAGTTGAAAAGTAAGCCTATATCAACTTGTCGGTGGTGATAGCACCACAATAAAAAGCCGTGTGCCTTTGGCTCACGGCTTTTTAATTTGTCTATACATGATCACATTGTCAGGATAAAACACTGGGGTTATTAGTTATCTCGTTGTAACGTTTTGTTGTCTAGTTGTAATAAAAGGAAGCATTATGCTGACAGCACGCCCAGGCGCCTTTATTGATGCCGCCCTGACCGCGCCTCACGCGTTCCAAGCCGACCAATGGCATCAGTCGTCTATGACCTTCACACACCACATGCCCGGCGTGGTGCGCATCCAACCTGACAGCCCCACGGTATCGCGTTGCGTGGTCTTATCTTCGGGAATCCATGGCGATGAAACCGCACCGATTGAGCTGATTGACGGGTTGCTGGCCGATATTCTCAGTGGCGCATTGATTCCGACGGTGCCGTTACTGCTCATTATTGGTCATGCAGAAGCCATTAAAGCCCATACCCGGTTTATTGAAGATAACTTGAACCGTCTTTTTGGTGGCTGGAATCAAGAAAAAAACGAAGAACACCACTTGGCAAACCAGCTACAGCAAGCAGTCAGTGACTTTTTTGCGGCGCAGCCCGCGTCAATGCAGCGTTGGCACTTAGATTTACACAGCGCTATTCGCGACTCTTTCCACTATATGTTTGGCGTGATCCCCACGACGTCTAAAGCGACGGATGTACGCCCACTGGCGGCCTTGCTCAACGATGCGCAAATGGATGCGAGTGTTCTGTCACAATCGCCATCCCCCACATTCAGCTGGTACAGCGCCAACCATCATGATGCCTTGGCGGCGACCTTAGAAATGGGGCGTGTTGCGCCACTGTATGAGAACGACATGCGTGAGTATGCACCGCTTAATCAGACATTACGCACGCTCCTTAGCGAGACTGCGTTGCCCTCGACACTGACACCCATGCGTTTTTATCGAGTAACACGCACGTTGACGAAACACACCGAGCAGTTTGCGCTGACGTTTTCATCTTCGGCGAAGAACTTTACGCCGTTTCAGCAAGGTGAATGCTTAGCCACAGATGAAGGCATGAGCACTCATGCTGAGCAAGACGGTGAGGTCGTGATCTTCCCCAATGCGAATGTGCCGGTTGGCCATCGTGCTGGATTATTAGCCACGCCTTTTCGCCCTGATGCCGACCAGCCCTTGTATGTGAATACAACATCAGCGTAATTGCGTACTCTTGCCACACGCTGGGTGTTAGCGCTTTTCAACCGTTGATTCAGTCGGTAAAGTACATTGCATTATTATGTGCTGAATAGATGGTCGAACGACCCATGCAAGTGTCATCACTCACCGCCCGCCAACATATCCGTTGGCGGCGCGCGTTATGTCTTTTTTCCTGTCTTTTGTTGTTAGCCAGTGGCGCGGCGCTGAGTGTGGGAGAGCTCTGGATTAATCCGCTCGCGCCCGATTCGCCATTGGCGCAACAACTGCTGATCCAGCTGCGTTTGCCTCGGGTGTTAGCTGCATTATTGATAGGAGCGTCGCTGGCGATGGCGGGAGCCAGCTTGCAAGTATTGCTGGGTAATCCTTTGGCTGAGCCGGGTGTGCTTGGGATCTCCGGTGGGGCGAGCATTGCGGTCGTCTTATTATTACTGCTTGCGCCTACGTGGGCATCAAGCTCGCATATGGCGATTGCTGCGATGCTAGGCGCCAGTGCCTTTACCTTGATATTGGTGATGTTGGCACGCCGGGCATTAGCCACGTCCCGAATTTTATTGGTGGGGGTTGCCCTGAGCATCTTAGCCGGCTCGGGAGTGACATTGGCATTTTATTTCAGCACCGACTTTAACCTACGCCAATTAATGGTTTGGTTAATGGGATCCCTATCGGGCATGCGTTTAGAGCATGTTGCGATATTGTCGATAACGTTACCTTGTATTGCGCTATTATGGCGCTACGGGCAAAAACTCGATCAACTCATGCTTGGCGACCAACAAGCACAGCAATTGGGACTTGATACTCACCGGCTGCGTTGGCAGTTGATTGTGCTCGTGAGCGTACTGGTTGGGGTATCGGTTGCGACGGCCGGTGTGATCGGCTTTATTGGTCTAATTGTGCCGCATTATTTGCGCTTATGGTTGGGCAGCCGTAATTGCTACTTGTTGCCAATGTCGGCGCTTGCCGGCGCATTATTGCTCGTCTTTGCGGATACCATTGGACGGCTTATTATTCCCTCGGCGGAGTTACCTGTCGGCGTGGTAACCAGTGTGATTGGTGCACCTTTGTTTATTTGGATGTTAGTGAGGGCGGGGTAATGGTGGTTCATGCGCAAGATGTGAGTTTGCCGCCGCGGCTTTTCCCCCTTTCCCTATCCGTTGAAGCCGGGCAGGTGGTGCATTTAATTGGGCCTAATGGCAGTGGCAAAAGTACCTTGTTACAGCTTCTCTCGGGATTAGAGATGCCAGAGGCTGGTCACATCGCGATCAATAGCCAACGTCTCGGCGGTCAAACCCGGCAAACATTGGCGCAGTGGCGCGGCTACCTGATGCAGCATCAACGTCCGGCGTTCGTCATGGCGGTGTTTGAATACCTTAATCTGGTGCTTGATAGCTTACCGAGACCAAGCTTACAAGGACAAAGCTTACCAAGACAAAGCTTACAGCGAATGGCTGGCAGCGCACGTGATGAGGCGGTGAATCATATCGCCTCGCGTTTAGCTGTTTCCGATAAACTCCATCGGCGCATTGATAGCTTGTCCGGAGGAGAGTGGCAACGTGTTCGTCTCGCCGGCGCTTTGTTGCAAGTGTTGCCGTCACTTAACCCTCATGCGTGTCTGCTATTACTGGATGAACCGGCAACTGGGCTTGATGTGGCACAACAAGAAATCATCTACCAAGAAATTAGCATGATGGCAGCAACTTATGGCATTGCGATTGTGATGGCGAATCACGATCTCAACCGGACATTGGTACATGCCGATAAGGTATTATTGCTTAACCAGGGACGCCTTGTTGCCACTGGGCACCCTGGGCAGGTGTTAACCGATCGCCAACTTTCAGAGGTGTTTGCGACCCCGCTTGAGCAAGTCTCCACGGTAAATGGCCCCGTGATTATGCCTGCGCGAACGAGTTAACTACCACGCGTTGCTAGTCACGCTCATCGTTGTCGATAACCGTTAATTTGGCGCGAATAAAGTCAGCATGATCGACATAAAGTAGCTCGGCCGTTTTTCGAATAACGGCTTCCTCTAAGGGGTCGATGTTTTCATCAGCGTAAGCCACCGACCACATGGCTTCGATAAGCAAAATCCGTGTTTGCGGGTCGAGATCGCGTAATTTGTCGGTATATTCATAGAGTGACGTTGCATGCTCACTGTGTTGTCGTGCTTGCTCAAGTAACGATTCAGCTTGCGTGGTCTCAAGCGATAACAGTTGGCAGATCCGTGCTTTCTTGGTCTCTCTCTCCCTTTCATCAATATCATGATCCGCCATGGCGACTTCACTGAGCAGGCCAGCCATCGCTTGATGCCGTGATAAGCCTGCCTGATCGCCCTGTTGCCCCAGATCGGCCGCAAAGGCAGATTCTAATTTACTAAATAGTTGTTTAAGCATGGCGCTTCTCCCTACTGCGACGTCATTTCGGTCTGTCATAGAATACGGCGCGAATCCTATGCAGGTTTGATTCTTTTTACTTTGTGATAGGATGCGACACCAATCAACCTTATTTATCGGCTGTGACACTGATAAACGCCTTAAAAGATTAAGCAGTAAGCAGGAATCGCCTTGAGTTCACGTCATCACAACACGCCAGACACGCTATTTGCAGCCTTAAACGATTGTATGCTGCAAGACCGTTTTCGCTTTAAAAAACGCATTTACGGTGCGCAGAAAATCAATAAAAACGATGCCAAACAGGCCGTTTACGATCAAATCGCCGCGGATATGGCGCAAAGCATGCAGCGCCTTTTATCACGACAAACGAGCACGCCCACCATTAGTTATCCTGAGGCATTGCCCGTTAGTCAGAAAAAAGACGATATTGCCGAGGCTATTGCCAACAATCAGGTAGTGATTATTGCCGGTGAAACGGGATCGGGTAAAACCACTCAGCTACCCAAGATTTGTATGGAATTAGGGCTGGGTGTTGCAGGCACCATTGGTCATACGCAGCCACGTCGCTTGGCGGCGCGCTCTGTTGCTTCTCGCATTGCCGATGAGCTTGATGTCGAGCTTGGCCGTAGTATCGGCTATAAAGTGCGTTTTAACGACAAGGTGTCAGATGCGACTCAAGTAAAGCTGATGACTGACGGGATCTTGTTGGCAGAAATTCAGCATGACCGTTATCTCAATCAGTATGACTGCATTATCATCGATGAAGCGCATGAACGTAGCCTCAATATCGACTTTATTCTCGGCTATTTGCGCGAGTTACTGCCAAAGCGTCCCGACTTAAAAGTCATCATCACCTCGGCGACCATCGACCCAGAACGTTTTTCTAAGCATTTCAACAATGCCCCCATGATTGAGGTGTCTGGCCGCACTTATCCGGTTGACGTGCGCTATCGTCCGTTGGCTGAAGACGATGAAAGCGACCGCGATCAGCTTGAAGCGATTAGCGAAGCCGTCGATGAGCTTTGCACCGAAGGGCCAGGCGACATTCTGATCTTTATGAATGGTGAGCGAGAAATTCGTGACACGGCCGATCACTTGCAACGTCGCCAGTTACGGGATACCGAGATTTTACCGCTCTATGCTCGGCTTTCTGCCGGCGAACAAAATCGTGTTTTTCAATCTCATTCTGGGCGACGGATTGTACTGGCCACCAACGTCGCAGAAACCTCGTTGACGGTCCCGGGGATCAAGTATGTGATTGATCCGGGTACGGCGCGCATTTCACGCTATAGCTACCGCACCAAGGTACAGCGGTTGCCCATTGAGCCAATTTCGCAAGCCAGTGCCAACCAGCGTAAGGGCCGTTGCGGGCGTGTGTCAGAAGGGATTTGTATTCGTCTTTATAGCGAAGACGATTTTTTAGGTCGACCTGAGTTTACCGATCCGGAAATTCTTCGAACCAATCTGGCGTCGGTGATTTTGCAAATGACGGCGCTCGGTCTGGGTGATATTCAAGCCYTTCCGTTTGTTCAGCCACCTGATAGCCGTCACATTAAAGATGGTGTGCGCTTACTCGAAGAGCTGGGGGCAATTAAACCCGGACAAGTGGCCTCCAAGCGTCAGCTGACGGGAGTGGGCAAAACCCTGGCCAAGCTTCCGATTGATCCGCGTTTAGCGCGCATGGTGATTGAAGCGCCTAAGTATGGGGCACTCAATGAAGTGATGGTGATTGCTGCCGCGTTGGCGATTCAAGATCCGCGCGAGCGTCCGGCGGACAAACAGCAACAAGCCGATGAGCAGCACCGCCGGTTTGCCGATAAAGAATCTGACTTTTTAGCGTATGTCAATCTGTGGGGCTACGTGAAAGAGCAGCAACAATTGCTGTCGAATAACCAGTTCCGCAAGCAGTGTAAAAAAGACTATCTCAACTATCTGCGTGTACGCGAGTGGCAAGATGTCCACTACCAAATAACCCAGGTAATGAAAGAGCAAAACAGCGCGTTTAATCAAGAGCCGGCAAACTATCAGGCTGTGCATATGGCCTTACTCGCCGGCATGTTGAGTCATATTGGTTTAAAAGACCAAGAGAAGAACGATTACCAAGGTGCCCGCAATGCGCGTTTCCATATTTTTCCTGGATCGGGCTTATTTAAAAAACAGCCTAAATGGGTGATGGTGGCCGAGCTGGTCGAAACCTCCAAATTATGGGGGCGAATTGCCGCGCGGATCCAACCCGAGTGGGTCGAACCCTTGGCGCAGCATCTGATTAAGCGCACCTACAGTGAGCCGCATTGGTCTCGGAAGCAGGCGGCGGTCATGGCAAGCGAAAAAGTGACCTTATACGGGATCCCGATTGTTGCCAGCCGCAAAGTAAACTATGGCCCGATTGATCCTGTGCTCAGCCGCGAACTATTTATTCGCTCGGCGCTGGTTGAAGGCGACTGGCAGACTAAGCACGCCTTTTTCCGTCAAAATCAAAAGCTGCTTGCGGAGGTGGAAGAGCTAGAGCTTAAATCGCGTCGCCGCGATATTTTGGCAGACGATGACACCTTGTTTGATTTTTATGACCAGCGTCTCGATCACAGCGTAGTCAGTGGTCGTCACTTTGATAGCTGGTGGAAAAAAGCCCGTCAGGACGATCCCGATTTACTGAATTTCGAAAAAGCCATGCTGCTGCAAGGTGATGCGAGCCATGTCACCGAGTTAGATTATCCCAACGTTTGGTATCAAGATAACGTCAAACTCAAGCTCAGTTATCAGTTTGAACCCGGGCAAGATCATGATGGGGTCACGGTGCATATTCCGTTACCGATTCTCAACCAGGTATCTGAAGAGGGCTTTGATTGGCATGTGCCGGGGCTGCGTCATGAGCTGATTGTCGCATTGATCAAATCCTTGCCTAAGCCGTTACGTCGTAACTTTGTCCCGGCACCCAACTATGCCGATGCAATCTTACAGCGCGTGACGCCACTAGAGGCGCCTTTGCTAGATAGTATGGAAAAAGCCCTTAAGCAGATGTCAGGGGTGACGATTGCGCGTGAAAGCTGGAACTTCAGCCAACTGCCAGAGCATTTGCGGTWGCAGTTCCGCGTCGTCGATGATAAAAATCGAACTCTCGCGGAAAGCGAAGATCTGAACGCGCTTAAAGTGTTACTCAAAGATCAGGTTCAGGCCACCTTGTCGGACGTGGCAGATGATGACATTGAGCAGCAAGGGATCACGCATTGGCACTTTGGCCGTTTGCCATCGCGTTATCAGCAGAAAAAACATGGCTTTGAAGTCAAGGCTTACCCGGCACTGGTGGATGAAAAAGACAGCGTCGCCATTCGCTTATTTGAAACGGAAGATCAGCAACTAAAAGCGATGCAGGCCGGACAGCGCCGGTTGATTTTACTCAATGTGCCATCGCCGATTAAATATCTTCATGCACATTTACCCAACAAATCAAAGCTGGGACTGTACTTTAACCCCTATGGGCGTGTGCTGGATTTAATCGATGATTGTATTGCTTGTGGCGTCGATAAATTAATGGCTCAGCACGGCGGCCTTACTTGGGAAGAGGCCGAGTTTGAGTCGTTAAAAGAAACCGTGCGTGCAGAGCTAGGCGATACAGTGGTCGACATTGCTCAGCACGTTGAGCAAATCCTGACGCATGCGTTTACTATCAACAAAAAACTGAAAGGCAAAGTAGATTTGTCGATGGCATTTGCTATGTCTGATATTAAAGCGCAATTGGAAGGCTTGATATACAAAGGGTTTGCCACCGACTGTGGTTGGGAGAGGCTGCCGGATATTTTGCGTTATATGAAGGCGATAGAGCGTCGACTAGAAAAATTACCCGTCGATCCGACGCGCGATCGTAACCATATGCTCAAGATAGAGTCGGTCATGAACGACTATAAAACGCTGTATAACAAGCTGCCAAAAGGAAAGCCGGTGCCTGATGAGGTGAAGGCGATTCGTTGGATGATTGAAGAGCTACGCGTGAGTTACTTTGCTCAGCAACTGGGTACCCCGTACCCGGTGTCTGATAAGCGGATCAAAAACGCAATGGCTGCGCTTTGATTGTGGTAACCTTCTGCCACCTTCGACTTGCGCGTGTACGTCGGTCTGCGGTGAGCTAATTAAATTACTTAACTATCAATAGATAATGAAACCGTGTCTTTGTGGCACGGTTTTTGTTTTTGTCAATACGGGCACGCTAACTAGATAGCCTGTATTGCAGTGGCAAAATAAGGAACATCATGATGCGATTCATTCTTCCCTCTTGGGGACTTGGGCTGTTGGGCTTACTTACGTTGAGCATCTCTCATCCCGTATTGGCCAGTTTTAAAGATGACGTTAGTGGGCTGTATCAATCCCTTCGCCTTGAAGGAGAGGTGTCTTATCACGCTTTTGCCGATGCCTACCGTCACTTTTCCCAGCATCACAGTGCCAAACCTGTGATGACGTTGATTGATTATGGTAAGCCGTCGACCGAGAAACGCTTTTGGGTGATTAATGTCAAAACGCGTAATGTCCTTTTTCGTTCGTACGTCTCTCATGGCAAGAATAGCGGGAATCTGTATGCCAAGACGTTTTCTAATCGCGTCAATTCGCGACAAACATCCCTCGGCATTTATCGTGCTGCGGAAACGTATCACGGCAAACACGGCTATTCGCTACGCTTAGATGGCCTCTCTGAAGGTTTGAATGATAAGGCGCGTGAACGGGCGATTGTTATTCACGGTGCTGACTACGCCAATCCCGCCATGATTGAGCAAAGCGGTCGTCTTGGACGAAGTTGGGGATGCCCGGCATTACCCACTGATTTATCATCTCGCGTGATTGATGTGATCAAAAATGGCACCTTCATCTATGCCTTTTCCCACCAGGCATAAAAAAGCCCGCGAGTCAGTTATCACGATGCACTGCAAACCTTACTACCGAACAATAACTGTTGCTAGCTTACTGCCAAAACCATCTTCCTTTTACCGCTTAGGTTTAGATTTTGGTTAGCCTTTAGCCTTATGCGATAAGGAGGACAATGATGCGATATATTAACCGGCTCAGTATTGGTTTGCTTTCTGCTTGTGTGCTATCCCCGGCCATATCATTGAGTGCACCATCGGCACCGGCATTGATGCACGGCGTGGATGGGCAGTTAGCGTCACAAAGCTATCAAGGCTTTTGGGTGAGTGAGAAGCTAGACGGCATTCGGGCCTACTGGACCGGCACGGAACTGTTGACGCGCCAGGGGAACCCCATTCATGCACCGCAATCGTTTCTGGCAGCCTTGCCTAATGAGCCCCTTGATGGGGAGTTATGGGCTGGGCGCGGTGAATTTCAAACCGTATTGCGAACGGTGCTTGATAAGACGCCAAATGACAGTGACTGGCAACGTATTGGTTTTTACGTGTTCGATCTTCCACAACATCCAGGCCCCTTTGCTGAGCGCTATCTGGCATTAAAACGTCTGGCCGAGCAAGGAGGCGACGTGATCCAGTGGGTTGAGCAGCAGCCGGTGGCCAATGACCAAGCACTAGCCGATCGCTTGGCTCAAATCACCGATGCTGGTGGCGAAGGGCTGATGCTGCATCATCCAGAGAGTTTATACCTTGGCGCGCGCGTTGATAGCTTGGTCAAGCTTAAGGCGTACCAAGAAGTCGATGTGTCTGTGGTGGGAATGAATCCGGGGCAGGGACGTTTGACCGGAATGATGGGATCACTCCAAGTGCAGATGGCGGATGGCACTGTGTTTAACGTTGGCTCTGGTTTTACCGATCAACAGCGCCAACGCCCGCCCGAGCAGGGACAGACCATTGTCGTACGTTATAACGGCGTGACGGATAAAGGGATCCCACGTTTTGCCCGCTTTATACGAGAAAAAGTCGCGCTCTAGGCACGACTTGACTCGCTTGTTGTTCGGCGGTTAGTGAGATGCGGTTGTCGATGAGCCGGATGTTGCTGTCTTGGTCATGGTATTCGAGGTTGGGGCCGCAATTGATGGTCAAGACATTGGCAATCGGTGCTGTACTTTTTCTTGCCGGTTTTTCCGATCCCAGGGTTGAAGCTGTTGGTTGGATCAAGTTGATGATAAAAGTTGGCTAAATCGGGCTCTGCCGCATAAAGGTGTCCCACATTATGCTCTGCCGGATATTTCGCGCCGCGGGTTTCTAATTGCGCCAGCATCTTAGCTTTGATTGCTGCCACGTCTGCGCCTTTTTTGATCACATAGTCTTGGTGAAACACATGACAGAAGAAATGGCCGTAATAGAGCTTTGTCACTATGTTTTGTTCAATCTCTTCGGGCAAGTGTTCTTGCCATTCGGTTTCATTACGTTTTAGTGCAATGTCGAGAGCCAAAATGTCTTCACTATCCCGGTGGTGCATAATGTGATAGCGGATCGCTGCACCGGCGGCGGCAAAACGATGTAACATCGCTTTTTTGGCTTCATCCGCATTACAGGCAAAATAGTCACTGTCTGGGTGCTCGGCAAAAAAGCGGCTTAAAAAGGCGGATATCTCATTAATGCCCTCGTCAGAGGCTTTCACGATCAAGTGATGCTCATATCGATCGCGAAATGCCAACATGCGTTTGGGTAAATGCTGAGGAAATAATTGACTGGCATACTGCATCACTTTGTCGGGTAAGGACTTAGGCAGCAGCGGTACTTTGTCTAACCAGGCGGTGATCTGGGCTTTTAAGGCAAACATCTTGGGGATTGAATCGGTACCCAGTTGCCCAATCGCGAGAAACACGTCTTTTCCGTAACGCTCGGCGATATTAAAGGCATCACGGTGCATGTATTCACCGACCTCTGGCAAATGCGACAATTCAGACAGTACACGGCGACGCAGCGTATTGAAGACATCTGGATCATTGGTACCCAGATAAAAAACTTGCTCGCGCTCAGGGATAGGATAGGTGTCTAGTCGCACAGCGAACACAGCGAGTTTACCGGCACACCCGCTTACTTCATGCAGGCGACGTTTATCTGCGTTATAACGAGCAGGGCTGTCGGCATCGACATCACGCAAGATGTGCTCATAGTCATGGGCGGAGGCTTTACGGTCGTCAAACACAACGTCTTCGCGACGGTAATCCCCTTTTTCAACACGAGAGAGTATGGTTTCTGGGTCGTCACCCAGGGCAATACCTAAATGGTTGACCAGTACTAATTCACCGTGTTCAGTCAGTTGCGCGAATAGCGAATATTCCGTATAAGCTGGGCCACGCTTCACTAGCGCTCCCCCTGAGTTGTTCGCCACGCCGCCGACAATTGAGGCGCCAATACACGACGAGCCGATGACCGAGTGAGGCGCTCGATGGTGGGGACGCAACGTTTTCTCTAAGTGATGCAGTGTGGTGCCAGGGAAACTGATCACTTGCTTGCCATCATCAATCAATTGTAATCCGTCGAGGCGGGTGGTGTTGATAATAACGACATCACGATCATAGTCATCCCCTTTGGGCGTAGAGCCCTCGGTTAACCCCGTGTTAGCCGCTTGCATAATCATGACCACATCGGCTGCAACACAAGCTTGTAGCACGCGCCATTGCATCACTAACGAGGTTGGAAAGATCACGGCCAGTGCCGATCCGCCCCCAGAGCGCCACCCCATGCGATAGTGCTGGGTTTGGCTTTTATCGGTAAGGAGGTTGTCTTTACCCACGATGTCCGTCAACGTCGAGAGAAAAGTTTGCTGCTGGGTTGACGACAAACGAGATGGGGTATTCATAAGCGCTCCTTTCCTTCATGTTTACAAAGGCTGGGGTCAGCCTAGCTGGTCCGCTTGTGGTGATGCAGGCCGAGACGCTCGGCCTGATGGATTGAGATTACGCGACAGTGAGCACATCAGCAAATTGCAGTATGTTCACCAATATAATGCCAATAATGCCGGCCGCGATTAAATAATACAGCGTGGGTAAAATCGTTTTTCTGAGCGTCGCGCCTTCTCGCCCAAGTAAGCCAACGGTTGCAGAGGCGGCGACGACGTTGTGTATTGCAATCATATTGCCAGCAGCCGCGCCAACGGCCTGTAGAGCAATGACAACCACCGTCGATGCGCCCAGGGTCTGTGCGACTTCAAACTGAAATTGACTAAACATCATGTTCGAAACGGTGTTTGAACCGGCAATAAATGCACCTAATGCGCCAATTGTTGCACTCAGCGCTGGGAAGCCATCGCCGACCAGATCAGCGGCAAATCGTGCGGTCATCACGGGCATACTGACGAGTTCGGCACCATTCACGCCTGAGTTAATAAAAATACGCACCATTGGAATCGTAAAGACCAAGACAAAGCCGGCGCCGATCAGTGTTTTACTCGACTCGCGTGCAGCTGTTATTAGTGGGGCTAATTGACGAGCTTGTAATAAGACGGCGAGTAAGGCCACAAATGCCAGAATGCCCCCAGGGAGATATAAAGGCTGAATGGCGGCATTAATGCCCGTTTCACCAAACAAAGTGGTGAAACTTAAGCTCACATCCGTGAGTGCGGTTTTAACGGTTGGGCTGACGCGGCTAATCACTAAGAAGACAGCTAATAGTATATAGGGTGTCCAAGCCATTGCCATGCTCATGGGTTTATCTTGGATTTTAAGGTCCATTTTTAATGATCCTAGCCAATGTGTCGGCCACGTGGATTCATCATCAAAGTCCCACTGCGTCTTGGGAACAAGAAATCCTTTCCGCGCGGCTATCGTGACCAGCACAATACCGACGAGCCCGCCGAGTAGTGATGGAAACTCCGGGCCGAGCAGCCAGCCGGTGAGCGCGTAGGGAACCGTACAGGCTAAACCAGCAAAAATTGCAAAAGGCGCGACCGCCAAGCCTTCTTTCCAGCTTTTATTTTTTCCAAAAAAACGGGTCAGCATCATAGCCATGAGCAGCGGCATAAGGGTGCCGATCACCGCATGAATAAACGAGACTTGCGTGGTAATTGCCTGCAAGTAGGTGGCCCAATCGCTGCCGTTGGCGGTGAGAGTCTGACCAATAGCATGACTGTCTAATCCTTTATTAACCCCGACGATAATGGGGGTCCCCACGGCGCCGAATGACTCAGGGGTTGACTGGATCATCATGCCGACCACTACCGCTGCAAGCGCAGGGAAATCTCGGGTGAGTTATTGTTAGCCGAAGCGGTCGCTGAGTTTTGTGGTCAATATCCCGGCTTGAATATTGATATGTCTTTGAACAACCGCTTTGTCGATTTGATTGATGAAGGCTTCGATTTAGTGATCCGTACAGGGTACTTGGAAGACTCGAGTCTTATCGCTCGCCATATTCTCGATTCTCAGTGGGTCGTATGTGCAGCACCAGGCTATATTGCTCGCCACGGCAGGCCTCAGCACCCCATTGAGCTTAAACAGCACAACTGCTTGCAATACGCGTATCAGACCACAGGTGCGAGTGATTGGGAGTTTAAAGGCGAGCATAAAAATCAAGTCATTAAAGTGACAGGTAATCTGTCTACGGATAACCCGATTGCATTGCGCCAGGGAGCGTTGAGTGGTCATGGGATCGCTTATGTGCCGCGCTGTTTGGTGTATAACGATTTAATCGAAGGGGATTTGATTGATCTGTTCCCTGATCAAGTGGGAAAAAAACTAGGGATTTACGCGGTTTATCCGTTTACGCGTCAACCGCCGAAAAAGGTACGCTTATTGATTGAGCATATTCGCAATAAGTATTTGGCCATTCAGCACTGCTTCTAGTTGGCACGGCTTCTAGGGAATCAGTATTCACTGGGCGAGTTCATCACTGTGAGTGGCCCTGATTAGCGATGCTTCAGGGCCGATAGGACACTAGAAAGTCACGGGGCTATGTGGTGCTGTAAGCGTCTTTTCGCTGATTAAATCGCTCAACCAGGTCTTGAATTGCCGCTTCGCAATAGGGGCGTAATCCACTGGCTACCATGGTCTTGCATCCGTGACCGACTCGTTGGCCGTTAACGATAAAATCGAAGGCGAGCTCGACTTTTCCTCGTTTTCCGCTGACATGCATTGCTGAATCGGAGAGCTCGACTTGCGCAGAGGCAATCGATAAATCGTCGAATGCTAGGCGCATTTTTTCATACATCACCAATGGGCGATCGGTGTTTATCATCATCTGTTGCTCACGCATCAGTGGCACCATGATGTGGGGAAAGTTCTTGCCAGAAAACTGAACATAATGAGTCGCTATTTCGGTCGCCAATGCCTGATCATGACGCACCGCGCCGCGTCGAGTCATTGTTAGGTAGCGCTTTTGATCATCGTCGACGACAGTGACTTCCTCATCTGTTTCAACGATAGTTAAAGGGGTGTTGGCACTGATCATGCCATTAAACTGAATTTCAATTTCCTCACTGATCCCCGTTTTTGCGAGCAAAATAGAAAGGAGCAGATCCCCCGGCACACAAAATCGTGACGCATCGGTATCATGAATGGGGTTAAAGTCACCGGCAACGCGTTTCGCAAAGTCACTCGCTTGTTGGCGAGTAAAAATCAGTTTTCCATCTTGCTCAGAATAATAATGTTCTAAATTCATAGTGAGTAACAGATACGAGAAATAAGCGGCCATTGTAACCCAAGCAGTACCAAGCATTGGTCTAGCCAGTCGTTACATCGCTTATTTGTGAGTTATGTCAACGACTAAGGTCTAAAACCACAATGCTTCAATGGTAAAGGCGAGAGTGGTATAAATGGCGTAGGTTAATGAATTATCAAGAATAGACGCGTATGACATTCCCTTATCAACACATCGTAATTTTAACCGGCGCTGGCATATCAGCGGAATCAGGGATAAAAACATTCCGTGATCAAGATGGCTTGTGGGAAGAACACCACATTGAAGATGTTGCAACGCCTGAGGGGTTTGAGCGCAATCCAACGTTAGTGCAGCAGTTTTATAATGATCGCCGTCGACAATTACAGTCGGGAGTGAGCCCAAACCTCGCCCATAACGCCTTGGCTTACTTGGAAAAAACAACTCATGCCTCTGTGCTGGTGGTGACACAAAATATTGACGATCTCCATGAGCGAGCTGGCACCCATCATATTATTCATATGCATGGTGAACTATTAAAGGCACGCTGTAGTCACTCTCAGCAAACCATTGATTGGAAAGGTGATATTTCGGTTTCTGACCACTGCCACTGTTGTCAAATGCCGGCACCTTTGCGGCCTCATGTTGTTTGGTTTGGTGAAATGCCATGGGGCATGGGGAAAATCCATGAGGCGTTAAATAAAGCGGATTTGTTTATCTCTATAGGGACATCGGGGGCAGTGTATCCCGCAGCGGGCTTTGTGCATGAAGCGGCAATGCATGGCGCGCATACAATTGAAATCAACCTCGAACCCAGTGCGGTTGAGAGCGAGTTTGATGAACGGCGCTACGGCAAAGCAAGCACTTTAGTGCCTGAGCTGGTGGATGAGATACTGGCGCTTGAGCGATAAATCAGGGGCGTCTTTGCCCCTGACAGTCTAGAACAGCACGCGGGATCACATACCGGCTTTTAAGCGTTGAAAATAATCTTCATAAAGTCGGTTGGCGTCACCTACATCGTTTTGCCATTCGCCGGCAGCCATCACCGACTGTGGTGGATAAATTTGCGGGTTATTTTTAAACGCGGCAGGCAATAACGGATAGGCGGCTTTCACTGGCGTTGGATAACCTATCTGCAGGGCAAGCTTAGCGGCGTTTTCCGGACGTAAGAGAAAATCGATCATTTTATGCGCGGCATCGACGTTTTTAGCATCCGCTGGAATCGCGAGGCTATCCATCCAAAAAATTGCGCCTTCTTCTGGCCACACCATGTCGATCGATGCGCCTTCTTGACGCGCCATGTAGGCACTGCCATTCCAAAGCATGCCTAGGGTGACTTCGCCCGCTAAAAACGGGTTAGCCGGAAAATCAGAATTAAAGAGCAATACATTTGGCATTAACGTTTTAAGTGACTGATAGGCCGCTTTTATTTCTTCCGGATCTGTGGTGTTGGAAGAGTAACCGAGTTTTCGCAGGGCAATATGAAATAGCTCTCTGGCATCATCCATCATCAACAGTTGGCCTTGCCATTTGGGATCCCATAAATCAGCCCAGCTCGAGACATCGGCTTTGTCCATAAAGTCGGTGTTAACGCCGATACCTGTCGCTCCCCAAATATAGGGCACAGAATAATCATTGTTAGGGTCAAAAGGTTTGTTCAAGTTAACCGGATCCAGACCTGAAAAATGCTGGAGTTGCGATTTGTCGATTTTTTGTAGCATGCCTTGCTGACGCATTTTAGCGACATAGTAAGTTGACGGCACCACAAGATCGTAGCCCTCAGGATGCGTTTTCAATTTGGCATACATGGTCTCATTGGACTCATAGGTGGAGTACATCACCTCAATACCCGTTTCATCGGTGAAATCTTCGATAACCGAATTAGGGATATATTCAGACCAATTGTAGAAATACAAAACATCATTGTCCGCGGCGGTCGCGGTAGACGTGAGTAATGCACCGAACAGGGTAAGCGCAAAAAAGGGGGACCATTTAACCATGGTGAGCTCCTCGTAACACAAAAAGGAGGGCGGCTGACCTGTCAACTGCCCTGGGGAATGGATTATTTTAGTCGATCGTTGGCTAGCCATTGTGAGCACATGACCAGCACGAGTGACACAATCAGCATAACGGTGGCAAGGGCGTTAATTTCTGGCGACACGCCGACTTTTACCATGGAGTAAACTTTGAGCGGCAATATTTCATAACCTGGCCCGGTGACAAAAGAGCTGACGATGACATCATCCAGTGACAAGGTGAAGCTTAGTAACCAACCCGCTGCAACCGCGGGAGCGGCAAGCGGTAGGATGATTTTGGTCAAAATAACCCATTCGCTCGCGCCTAAGTCACGTGCGGCTTCAAGCATTTTGACATCAAAACCATTTAAGCGGCTGTAAACCGTTACGACTACAAATGGCAGGCAAAAAGTAATGTGTGACAGCAGCAAGGTCAAAAATCCTAATTGTGCGCCCATTAAGATAAAGAGCGCCAACAGCGAGATAGCCATCACGATATCGGGCGACATCATCACCACGAACAGCATACCATTGACAAACTGCTTGCCGCGAAAGCGATAACGAAACAGTGCTACCGCGGTTAAGCTACCTATAATAGCGGCCGCACTAGCAGAAAAAATAGCAATGGTCAGTGAGTTCCCCGCGGCTTGCATCAGGCTATGATTATTGACAAGTTCTTCATACCATTGCCAAGTAAAGCCTTTCCAACTCATCCCAAACTTGCTCGCGTTGAACGAATTGACGATCAAAATCAGAATTGGGATATATAAAAAAGCATAAACCAAAGAGAGGAAGCTGCCTTTAACAAAGCGATTCATGATAATGCCTCCTTACGATTCATCCATTTCCCCACACGCCAATAGGCAAATAGCAGCAGCCCCATGAGCACCGTCAGAGAAATACTGGCCGCGGAACCAAATGGCCAATCGCGAACATTGAGGATTTGGCTCTTAATCACGTTACCGATCAATAGGTTTTTCGCCCCACCTAATAAGTCAGAGACGTAGAACATGCCGAGGGCTGGAAGAATCACCAGTAAACTACCGGCAATAATGCCTGGCGTAGTAAGTGGTAAGATCACGCGCAAGAAGCATTGTAACTTGTTGGCGCCCAGATCGCGTGCCGCCTCTAAGTAGCTGTTATCCAGTTTTTCAATGCTGGAGTACAACGGCAGAATCATAAACGGCAGCAAGATATAAACGAGACCGATCATGACCGCATATTCGGTGTACATAATACGGATAGGGCGCTCAATGATCCCAAGCCACATTAGGCTTTCATTGAGTAACCCTCTCGTGCCCAGAAAGATTTTGAGGCCATAGGTGCGGATTAATGAGTTAGTCCAAAATGGCACAATGACTAAAAAGAGCATCATTGGGCGCATTTTTTTGGGCATCTTGGCAACAACAAAGGCAAACGGGTAGCCGATAAGCAGACAAATCAGCGTCGCTAACGCTGCCATGTAGAAGGAATGCCACACCACTTTAGCGTAGAGAGGATCGAGAAGTTTTGCGTAGTTACTCAGCGTGAACGTCATCTCGATAAGATTGGCGTCATCGCGGGTTAAAAAACTGGTGACGATGATCATTAGGTTGGGCAAAAAAACAAATACCAACAACCAGCCGACCACCAAACCAATAATGGCTGTTTGAAGATTAAGCTTTTTCATCGGCCAATACCACCTCCCAGCTCTCTACCCAGGTCAAGGTGACTTTTTGATTCAGAGAGTGATCAACATCTGGATCGTCTTCATTAAAAAACTCACTGACCATCACGGTTTGCCCTGACGGAAGCTCGAGTACTGAATCCAGGGTCATGCCTTTATAGTTACGCTCGCGTACGTAGCCGACAATACCGTTAGGCTCCGCATCATCGCTAATTTCTTGTAGGCGAATGTCTTCAGGGCGCAGCAATACCTTGACCTTATCGTCAGGCTTCACATCAAGGTTGCAGAATACCTCGCACTCACGGGATTCAATACTAGCCCAAATGCGGTTTTCATCGATGCGTTTAATCACGGTGGCATCAAAGACATTGATTTCGCCAATAAACCGGGCGACAAACAAGYTCTTTGGCTCTTCATAGATCTCACGTGGTGAGCCGTCTTGTTCGATTTCGCCTTCACGCATGACCAATATACGGTCAGACATCGACAACGCTTCTTCTTGATCATGGGTGACAAAGATAAACGTAATGCCGAGTTTACGCTGAAGCTGCTTGAGCTCCATTTGCATTTGCTTACGCAGTTTATAATCGAGTGCAGAGAGCGATTCGTCGAGCAGTAAGACGCTTGGTTTATTCACCACAGCACGCGCAATCGCAATACGCTGCTGCTGACCGCCTGACAACTGGTGGGGCTTGCGTGAGGCATAGTGGTCCAGCTGCACCATGCGAAGTGCTTCCATCACACGCGGCTCGATCTCATTGCGGTTCACACCTTGCATACGTAAGCCAAATGCCACGTTTTCAAACACACTCATGTGGGGAAATAAGGCATAGCTTTGAAACACAGTGTTGACGTTGCGTTGTTCGGCAGGCAAATCGGTGACATCTTGACCGTCAATGATAACCTGGCCGCTGTCAGCGTCCTCAAGCCCCGCAATTAAGCGTAATACGGTTGTTTTACCACAACCCGAAGGACCGAGAATGGTGAGAAATTCACCGTCATTCACGCTTAAATTGAAGCGTGAAATAATTTCTTTGCCGTCGAAACTTTTGGTTAATGACGCCAGCTCGACAACCGGTTTGTGAGATAGATGGGTGTGATTCAATGGTTCGTTCTCTCTCTACCTGGCAAATTGTCTTGTACATACGTACCCATAAAACAGACGGCGCATAATAGACGCGCACAAGTCGAAGTTAAAGCAATTTTTCTCCCCATTTAATGCATTTCCTTTCATGACTGGCGTGGATAGCATCCTTGACGCTTTTCAGTGCTCACACAGACAACTTTGGGTTATTTTTCCCGGATCTGTCAGAATGATTTTTAGCTATGGGCGACAGTCAGATATACTGTGTGCATCAGTCATGATAGATAACGATTATGAGTCAACAAGAATACGATAATGCAATACACATGGGCGGGTCGATAGAAACCGCACTGAATGGCCGTTACCGCCTCGATCCGTTTGAGATTATCAAAGAAGCTTTCTCGCAGACCTTAAAACACTTCTGGTCTTTCTTACCCGCGGCGCTGGGCTTATTTGCGACTCAAATTGGTATTCTAATGCTAATGCTTGCTTTGTTGCTGGGCGCACCTTCGCATTTGTTTGAGGCGCTTGTCGGGCAACGGGAGCTTACCACCGATATGATCTCCTCCGTGTGGCTAGCTAACTTCACGTCAGAGGTGTTGATTGCACCTTTATATGCTGGGGCAAGTTTGATGGGGCTTAGCCATGCGATCGGCTTTCGTTCCAAGCCTCGCCATCTGCTAAAAGGGTTAGCTTTCGCATTACCCGTCACTGTGGTGATTTGTTTGTCCGCTACGCTGCAAAGTGTCGCGAGTTTGATTTTTCCGCTGCTTAGCCTTTATGTTGCGATGGTTTTTTCCATGGCGCCGTTATTAATTTGCGAGAAGCGTGTCACACCCATGAAAGCTTTGAGTGTGTCTTTCCGCGCGGTAAACAAAAAGCTGTTTCAGATGGCAACCATTTATGCGGTGGTGGGTGTGCTATTTCTCATTTCTTTTGCCACGGCTGGCTTTGCATTGGTTTGGGCGTTACCCTTCCTTTTCAATGTTAAAGGCGTGATTTACCGAGAAATGTTTGGCGTAGGGGTCGAAGTGAGCGTGTCACCAAAAAGCGAGAATAATCCCGACAAATCAAACGCGTCGTCACCCTCGTCAGGCCAGGATACATTTGATGCCTGAACCACGCTAAGCCCGTATGTGGAGTATCGATGAAAAAAGTAATCAGTGTATTGGCGCTAGTGGGGATGATCAGTTTCCCTGCAAGTGCCGAGACATACCGTTTTAGTTATAGCAAACTCTTTACCCAACTAAAGCACAATACCGAAGAGGGTCACCCTGATATCGGTGTGGCGTACTTTATGGTATCAGCGGATTCTGGTCAGGTCTGTCCCATCTCACGAGCTTGGATGCGAAAAAAAGAGCATTATGAGGAATTTACCATTCCTGCCTCGCAAGCGTTGCCGTTGCCGTTGGATAACCAGCTGCGTAAAGTGAATCCCGATGTCTTTGTTGAAACACCATCAACGCTAAATTGTGATATTTCATTCCAAGTGTTGGTGGATAAGCCGGTCGGAAAGACGCTAACCAGCCAACAAGTTCGCGATTGGCTACCACAAATGGATACCATGATGGAAAACCTGGGTGGGATGTTTGCCTCTTGGTTTATGCCTAAAACGCAGGGGGTGGTGATCCATTTTTCGCCCTCGGCGACAGGGAAAATAACCAGCAGTGAAGGGCAGGATTATACCATTGATGAACATCAAGCTATCATTGATGCTAGCGGCCTTGGGCAAGAGGTTAAATTAACTCTGCCTGAGGCACCCATTAAAGTATCGCCTTGGCTCCCGAAAAACGGTTAACTGCTTGCTGATCTTAGAGGTTGTTAACGCTAAGAGGCGGTTAAATTCGAACGATCAGGGAAAGAAAAAGCGCTCACTAGACCAGTGAGCGCTTTTGTAATTCAGTGATCACACTGTGATCTTATGCCTTGAGATTGACAATATCGAGTGATAATTCAGGGTCTACTTCAACGACCGCTTCTGAGTCAGGCGCCGGGTCAGTAAAACTTTCCTTATCAAATGCGGTATCGCCATCACCTTCATAAGCCATGCCTGCTGCGACTGATTTAAAGTCGAATAATGTCGCATCGGCAAGGTGTGAGGGCACCACGTTTTGCATCGCGCGGAACATGGTTTCAATGCGTCCCGGGTAACGTTTGTCCCAGCCCTGTAACATGTCTTTGATCACTTGGCGTTGCAAGTTAGGCTGAGATCCGCACAGGTTACAAGGAATGATAGGGAACGCTTTCTGCTCTGAATAACGTTCTATATCTTTTTCGCGACAATAGGCCAGTGGACGAATCACAACGTGTTCGCCATTATCGGAGACGAGCTTGGGCGGCATGCCTTTTAGTTTGCCACCGTAAAACATATTTAAAAACAAGGTTTCCAGAATATCATCACGATGGTGTCCAAGCGCTATTTTGGTAGCGCCTAACTCTTTCGCCGTACGGTATAGAATGCCACGACGCAGACGCGAGCACAGTGAGCACGTAGTTTTTCCTTCTGGCACTTTTTCTTTGACAATCGAGTAGGTATCTTCTTCGATAATCTTATATTCGACCCCTAATTCGTCTAAATACTCGGGGAGAATGTGCTCAGGGAAGCCGGGCTGTTTTTGATCCAAGTTAACGGCGATTAACTCGAACGAGACAGGGGCACTTTTTTGCAGACTTTGCAACATATCAAGTAGGGTGTAGCTGTCTTTCCCGCCTGAAAGGCAAACCATAATGCGGTCGCCATCTTCAATCATATTAAAATCTGCAATGGCTTGACCTGTATTCCGGCGAATGCGCTTTTGCAGTTTATTAAACCCGTATTTTTGTGCTTTGCTCAGCTCTTGCGTGCTCATAAGTACTATCGCGTTGTCAGGCAGTCTAAACGCATTAAGCTGCCAGTGTGCATGAATGGCGGGTATGATACGGATTTTGACTATAAATGCTAGTCACTATAAAGGCGGGATGAATATAAACAAGACAGCCAACAACAGGCGGTGAGCTGCACTGCCTGTTGTATGGGCGGGTGACAATGACTTAGTCGTTGGCTCGGGGATCGAGCGGACTGATATATCCATCAGGCTTGATCGCAAGCAGATCGCAGTCGAGCTGATCAATCATATGCTCTGCTGTGTTGCCGATAAAGACAGCCGATAGTCCAGTGCGGCCAGTTGTTCCTAGGATCACTAACTCTGCATCTAACTCTCGTGCGATATTAGGAATGACATCCTCTGGCAAGCCTTCTTGAACATGGGTTCGCGTCTCTTCGATGTGATGGCGCTGACGCAGTGCCTTCATGGCGGTGAGATGGTGGCCTCTGACGGCATCGGTATAAGCACTAGGATCAAAGTCAGGTAGCTCAATAGTAATATTCACCGGTGTTGCCGGGTAGGCGTTCGCAAGGTGTAGCTCAGCGCCCAGCATCGCACTCATCACGTTGCCTTCATCGACTAATTTGTCGTTGAGTTCGGCGTGGGTTTCTGTTTCTGAAGCCACGTGAACGGACGCGACAATTTTACCTTTATCCGGCCAACCATGCTCTTTTACCAATAACACAGAGTTGGGACATTTACGGAGCAAGTGCCAGTCTGTTGGGGTAAAAATCACTGAACCTAGCGTGTCGTGCTTGTGCGTCGCTTTGACGACAAGATCATGCTGATGACTGAGTACGCGCTCGACAATCGCTTCGTAAGGGCGGTTGTGCCAAACGACGGCTTTTTCAATCTCACAGTCTTGTGCATTGTGGGACTGAATGATCTCATTCATCCATTCTTCACGCTGGTGCATGACACCTTGACGCATGGCTTGTCGTTCATCAGACGAAAGCATCGAGGTCATTTCATAGGAAAAGTCGTAAATGGCGAGAAAGAGCGTAAGCTTAACCGTAGAATCACTTCGTTGGCTGAGCGTGACCGCACGTGATAACGCGGGTTGTTGTTCTTGGGAAGGATCAATAACGACGAGAAGGTTGCTGTACCTGGACATATCTGCCTCCTTTGCACAGATGCATCGGTTACTGTCACTTTAACCTAGTTGACCGGGTAGCGCGAAATAATTCATGGTTCCGATAGCAAAAAAGAGAAATGGCGCATTAAAGCGCCATTTATTAACAACTTATTTACCCAAAGAAGGCTTAAACCAAACACTCTTCGTCAGCAAGGCGTGCCAGCTCTTCTAAGTCTAACACTGTAATATATTTACCCTTTACCGCGAGAATCTCTGATTTTTGGAAACGGCCTAATAGACGACTAATGGTTTCCACCGTTAGACCCAGATAGTTACCAATGTCACCACGCGTCATGGTTAGTCGAAACTCACGCGGTGAAAACCCACGTTGTGCAAAGCGTTTTGAAAGGCTATACAGGAAAGCGGCTAAACGCTCTTCTGCTGTTTTCTTCGATAAAAGCAAGATCATGTCTTGATCACCTTTTATCTCGTTGCTCATTAGTCGCATGATTTGCTGACGAAGCTTTGGCATCTTGCCAGATAAATCGTCGAGCGTATCGTAGGGGATTTCGCAAATCATCGATGTTTCTAACGCCTGGGCAAAGCTTGGATGCTCATTATCGTTAATGGCATCAAAGCCAACTAAATCGCCTGCGAGATGGAAAGCCGTAATTTGCTCATCACCTTGCTCAGTGATGGTATAGGTTTTAACCGTTCCTGAGCGTATCGCATAGAGCGCTCGAAGATTATCACCGGCTTTGAACAATTCTTGGCCTTTCTGAATAGGTTTTTTGCGCTCAATGATGCTATCCAGTTGATCCAACTCTTGCTCATTTAACGTAAAGGGAATGCAAAGCTGGCTTATACTACAATCCTGACAATGAATCGCACAGCCACCAGACTGAACCCGCCGAGTGATGATCTTATTCGACACCATACACCTGCCTGATTTTGAAAACGTCAATTAACATATTACACCATTATCGTGTGCTAGGTCGACCTTATATAAGGAGTTTCAATGCACCTTGTAAGGTGTAGAGGCCATAAACTGCCAACATTATGGCACATGTCAAGCGTACTAGACGATTATTCAGTATTGGTTTAATTCGTTCTGCAAACGCGCCAACCGTTAACATCGCCGGTAGCGTTCCGAGCCCAAACCCTAGCATAACTAATCCGCCGCCAGACGCACTTCCCGCAACGGCAGCCCAACTGAGTGCTGAATAGACAAGGCCACAGGGTAACCAGCCCCACACCACACCAAAAGGGTAGGCATAGAGGGGAGAGCGCAACGGCATCAACTTAGAAGAAAGAGGCGAAATATAGCGCCAGAGCTTGCTACCGATACGCTCAATATAACTCAGACCATTCCATAATTGCGCCATATAAGCGGCCAGCAATAGCATCATTACTGCGGCAAAAAGTCGCAATACGGCAAGGTGGTGAGTGAGGTCAGAGAGCGCGAGCAACGAGGCAACTGCGCCCCCAATGAGTGTGCCCGCTACGATATAAGAGGTTATCCGGCCTAAATTGTACAAAAGAATATAGGGCCATTTGGCACGCTCAGCAGGCACCCCGAAGGACATGGCCGCTGCGACACCGCCACACATACCGAGGCAGTGGCCAGCGCCGAGCAAGCCAATCCCTAATGCACCGATAAAATCAACGTTTGTCATGATGTGACGAGTCAGTGTTCTCAGTGTCATTTGACTGAGGAGTGGGCTTTTTCTCTGGTTCTTCTTCATCGAAAAGAATAGAAGAGCCTTGACGCTCAAGATCTTCAAACTGATCGGATTTTACCGCCCAAATAAAGACGACGCCGGCGACACACACCAGCATGATCGCAATCGGAATCAAGATGTACAAACTAGCCATAACGCTATCCTTATTTTTTATTGAGCAGGCGCAGCGAGTTAGACACCACAATAATGGAGCTAGCAGACATTCCGACCACAGCAACATATGGCGCGACAAAGCCCATGACAGCCAAAGGCAAAATGGTCACGTTGTAGCCCAATGCCCAGGCTAAGTTTTCTCGAATGATCCGTCGCGTTTGTTGAGCAAGACGTCTTGCAGTTAGCAGTTTTTCTAAATCATCACCAAGAAGTACCATATCGGCGGATGCCTTCGCGATATCGGTTCCGCCTCCCATGGCAACGGATAAATGGGCACCCGCTAAAACGGGCGCATCATTAACACCATCACCGATCATCAAGGTAATTGTACGACTATCAAGGCTTTGAAGATATGACAGTTTGCCTTGAGGAGACACGCCAGATACAACAGAGTCTATACCGAGCTCATCAGCGACTTGTTTGACATTGCGTGACTGATCGCCGGTTAACATTGTCGTTTGGATGCCCGCGTCCTTGAACGCGGCAAGTAATCTGGCACTACTGGGCCGGATGGGGTCGATAAGCGAGAATGCCGCGACCGGTTTGTTATCGCAGCTGAGTATGACCGGATACGATTGGTAGCTTTCAGCCCCGTCTGATAACGCGAAACTGGCTTTACCAATGCGCCAATATTGGCCATCGATAGTGCCACTCACGCCTTGCCCGATATGATTATCGGCAGCGCCGACGTTGACTTTTTCCGTGGCCCGAGCCTGAAATGCGTTCGCTATCGGGTGATTGGCGAACGCTTCCAGGCTAGCGGCAATATTGATCACCTGTTGCTCTGTCAACGTGTCGCTGTTGATCTCAATCGTACTGATCTGCACGGTGCCTTCGGTTAATGTGCCGGTTTTATCGACCACTAATCGATTCACTTTGGTTAACGTTTCTAAGACATGTCCTCGACGCAACATAATGCCGAGTTGACCAAATGTTGACGTCGAGCAGGTCAACGCGGTAGGTGTCGCTAACGACAGCGCACAGGGGCAGGTTGCAACGAGCACCGACAGCATGATCCAGAAAGCATCATCAGGTCGAGAAAAGTGCCAATAGAGCCACGTCGATGCAGAAATAATGAGAATAGCAGCGACAAAATAGCGCGCAATTTGGTCCGCCAAAACAGCGACTTTGGGCTTTGCCATCTGTGCTTCATCTTGTAGGCGAACAATGTGCGCGACGAGCGATTCTTTATGGTTATTAATGACGGTGATGTCGACATTGCCCTCAACATTCATGGTGCCGGCATACACGGTATCACCGCTTTGTTTGGTTTGTGGCAACGACTCTCCGGTCAACATGGCTTCGTCTACTGATGTTTTGCCTGACAGGATTCGCCCATCGGCGGGAAAAGGCTCTCCCGGTAACACCCGAACGTGATCATCGACCTTTAAGCTGTTGGCTGGAACGGTTTCACCCGTAAGGTGACGTGCCATCTTCGGCACCAATTTCAATAAATTGGCACTGGCTGCTGCCGCTGTACGCCTGGCGCGCATTTCTAAAAAGCGCCCCAACAATAAGAAGAAGGTGAACATTGCCACCGATTCAAAAAAGACCTCACCTTTACCTGTTACCGTTGCGTATAAGCTCGAGAAATAGGCAAAGAGTAGGGCAATCGAAACGGGGACATCCATACCGAGCGTTCTGGCTTTTAGATTACGCCATGCATTAGTGTAAAAAGGTAAGGCGGAATACAGTAGAACAGGGGTGGCAAAGATAAGACTAATCCAGCGGAAGTAGTTGCGAAAGGTTTCATCCATATCGCCAAACACTTCGAAATACATTGCCACCGCTAACATCATCACCTGCATTGTCGCGAGGCCAGCAATCCCTAACCGATAGAGATATTGCTTCATATTACGATGGTATTGCTGCTCTTGCTTATCCGCTTCAAAAGGGGCAGCCTTATACCCAAGATGATGAATGCGTGTGAGTATTGTACTCAGTGATGTTTCGCTATCATCCCAACGAACCAGGGCACGGTTTGTGGTGGTGTTAACTTGAATATGGGTAACCCCCTTGGTTCTCTGCAATTGTTTTTCAATCAGCCATGCACAGGCCGCGCAAGAAACGCCATCTAATGAAAGGGGGACTTCTTTTTGATCGGCAACATCACGAACAAATTCTTGTTGTATATCTTGGTTATCATACAAAGTCAGTGATTTAAGCTCCTCTGGCACCAACTCTGCTTTATCCGCGTTCTCGGTACGATACTGATAATAAGAGCTCAAACCACTGTCTACGATAGTGGTTGCCACAGCCTGGCAGCCAGGGCAACACATAAGGCGAGGTTTATCGAAGATCACGACTTGGAAGGTGTCGCCTGTTAAAACAGGATCACCACAGTGATAACAGGGAGTCGTCATGGTTATTGTTTACCGCTTAACGTCAGGGTATTCGAGAGAGGGAAATTAATACGACCGTTGACCTTCCACTGTTTGTCAAACGATGCCAGTTCTATAAACCAAGGGCCTGACATAGGCTCGGCCAAATCGATATGATAAATCCCAGCTTGATTTGGGTTTACCATGWCATTTACGTCCTTACGCTCTAAGGTACGATGTTGTATGTGAACTTTCAGCGTCGGAAATGTATCAAGTTGCCCTTTATCAAGTGCGATGGCAATTGCGTCTTCAGTCGTTGACAGTTGCGCTGAAATACCAAGTTGGTCTGCGACTTTCAACTTCGATAAATCAAGGTTAATGGCTTTTCCTTTCTTGTAATAGTCTTCCGCAACAAGAGAAACCGCATTTTTTTGAAATAACGCAAAGGTAGATAAACTCGCGACGACGACAGTCGCTGGTAGGGCGATAAGGAACCAAGGCCAAAACTGCTTGTACCAGGGGGTTATCATCTGAAGCTCCTTGGGATGAGCATTAGGAAGCCCCTGCAAGCAGGGGCCAGTTTATACGTAAGTCTCTATTCTACTTCAGGATTACTCAAACGCCATACATAGGCAGAGAGTATCTGAATTTTTTCTTCGCCAAGATGCGCTTCCCATGCGGGCATAACACCTTGACGGCCACCACGAATGGTTTGTTCCACCGCTCGACGTGAGCCACCGTATAGCCAGATGTTGTCGGTTAAGTCCGGCGCACCGAAAGCAGGGTTACCTTTACCATCTGTTCCATGACAAGCGGCACAAACCACAAATCGGGTTTTACCTTTTGCAGCCATTTGCGGGTCGACTTTACGGCCTGACAAACTTAACGCGTAAGCGGCAACTTCTTGGACACCCTCTTCGCCCATGGTATCTAGCCAAGCGGGCATGTTGCCTTTTCGGCCGTGGAGCAAAGTGGCTTTGATGGTTTCAGGTTCACCACCGTATAGCCAAGCATCATCCGTTAGGTTAGGGAAGCCGGCTTGACCTCGTGCATCCGACCCATGGCAAGCAGCACAGTTTTGGCTAAACAAACGTTGGCCAACCTTTAAGGCTTCTTCATTGCGCGCAATTTGTGTTATCGGACGCAGTGACTTGCCATCTTCTTGATAAGCGAGTTGACGGAATGCCTCACCAAACACTTTGTCTGCAGCGTCGAGTTCCATCGCGTATTGGTTAATGTGCTGAGCTTCTTGTGCCTTCGCCATTAACTCGCGTGATTCATCAACGTTGCTAACATTTTGGTAAGAGCTCTTCCAACCTAATACGCCAGCAAAATTACCTAACCCCGGGTAAAGGATGAGGTACCCCAAACCAAATACCAATGTGGCCCAAAACATGTATGACCACCACTTGGGAAGTGGGTTATTCAGCTCACGAATACCATCGTAGTCGTGACCCATGTCATCGCCCTCTGCGACACCCATTTTATCTTTGGTCGTCCAAATGATAAGGGCAGCACAGCCAGCAATCGTGCCGAGTACGATGACTGTTACGAAGATACTCCAAAACGTACTCATTAGCGATTATCTCCTGTCTTGTTATTGGGCTTATCCTGACCCTTTTCTTCTTCGTCGAAAATCAGGTTAGCCGCTTCATCAAAGTGTTTTTTGCGACGTTTGCTATAAGCCCAAACAACGATCCCAATGAAGCTAACAAATAGGACCACGGTCCAAATACTATGAAAGGTGCCGATATCCATAGGCCCTCCTTATTACTTCATTGCGTGACCGAGTGACTGAAGATAAGCAATCAACGCTTCTATCTCCGTTTTGCCTTTAACCGCGGCTTCTGCGTTCTTAATATCTTCATCGGTGTATGGCACACCAAATTGATCGCGGAACACTTCAAGCTTCGCAGCCGTTGTCTCTCCGTCTAGCGTATTTTCTGCTAGCCATGGGAAACCAGGCATATTCGATTCAGGCACGACGTCACGTGGGTTAATCAAGTGAACGCGGTGCCATTCGTCAGAATACCGATCCCCAACACGGGAGAGATCAGGACCTGTACGTTTAGAACCCCATAAGAATGGATGCTCCCACACGCTTTCACCTGCAACGCCGTAGTGACCATAGCGCTCAGTTTCGGCCCGGAATGGACGAACCATTTGGCTGTGACAGACGTTACAGCCTTCACGGATGTAAATGTCACGTCCTTCCATCTCTAAGGCTGTATACGGACGAAGGTTATCAACCGGTTCAGTGGTTTGCTCTTGATAAATCAGTGGTGTGATTTCCACTAAGGCGCCAAAACTAATGGCGACAATGATTAAGATCGCGAGCAAGCCTGTGTTTTTTTCTACTATCTCGTGGCGATTTGAGCTCATTTAATCGTCCTCCTTACACCGCAGGCTCAAGCGATTTCAAGCTAGCTTCCGGCGCACGAATCGTTTTATATGCGTTGTAAGCCATCAAGAACATGCCTGATAGGAAAATTGCACCACCGATAAAGCGGACAAAATAGAACGGGTAGGAGGCTTCTAATGACTCCACAAAGCTGTACGTCAATGTGCCATCTGTATTCACTGCGCGCCACATCAAGCCTTGCATGACACCAGAAATCCACATCGCGACGATGTAAAGTACGGTACCAATGGTGGCTAGCCAGAAGTGTACGTTTACCAGTGAAACGGAGTACATACGCTCTTGACCAAACAGTTTTGGAATCAAGTGGTAGATAGAGCCGATTGACACCATCGCAACCCAGCCGAGCGCACCAGAGTGTACGTGGCCAATCGTCCAATCGGTATAGTGCGATAGCGCATTCACCGTTTTGATTGACATCATCGGCCCTTCAAATGTCGACATACCATAGAAGGACAGGGACACGATTAAGAAACGCAGAATCGGGTCATAACGTAGTTTATGCCATGCGCCAGAGAGGGTCATAATACCGTTAATCATACCGCCCCAAGAAGGCGCAAATAAGATCAGCGACATCACCATACCCAGCGACTGAGTCCAGTCAGGCAAAGCCGTATAATGAAGGTGGTGAGGTCCCGCCCAGATATACAGAGAGATCAGCGCCCAAAAGTGGACAATAGACAAACGGTAGGAATAAACAGGACGACCGGCTTGCTTGGGAACGAAATAATACATCATACCCAGGAAGCCAGCTGTCAATAGAAACCCGACCGCATTATGTCCATACCACCACTGTACCATTGCATCGACTGCACCGGCATAAATGGAGTAAGACTTCATCGGTGAAACTGGGATTGCCATGCTGTTAACGATATGCAAGACAGCAATGGTCAGAATAAAGGCACCGAAGAACCAGTTCGCAACGTAAATATGCGAGGTTTTACGCTTAATTAATGTGCCAAAGAACACGATAGCGTATGCCACCCATACCACCGCAATGGCGATATCGATTGGCCACTCTAGTTCAGCGTACTCTTTGGAGGTGGTGTATCCCATTGGCAACGAGATAGCTGCTGAAAGGATAATGGCTTGCCAACCCCAGAAGGTGAACTCTGCTAACTTCCCTCCGAATAACCGTGTTTGACAAGTACGTTGTGCAACATAATACGACGTTGCAAACAGCGCACTGGTACCGAATGCGAAAATCACTGCGTTAGTATGCAGTGGACGCAAACGGCTGTACGTCAAATACGGAACATCAAAGTTCAGTGCAGGCCACACTAACTGAGCGGCAATAAGTACACCTACCGCCATGCCCACAATACCCCACAAAATGGTTGTTAGAGTAAATTGGCGGACAACGCGGTAGTTGTAGTCTTGTTCAAGCTGCTTAACTTGGCTCATATTGCATGCTTCCACTTTTGGTTAACTACACTCACGTTTGATACGGACGAAGCCTCCGCTTCGTCTATTAACATACCTTTTTTACGAAATCGCTCGGCTGCGTACGGTTTTTAACCGCTTTATACACTTCGTTGCTATTTCTTTGTAAAAATGGCATTTTCGACCAGGATCATACTGTAGATACTGGTTAAAAAACAGGGGCTAACCCACACACTTCGTGAGGCTTACCCCTCTTTCTGATAAAACTTTGACCTCTGTAACATGGAGAAAGCCACACATGGCAGCAGAAAAACTCACTCGCGGGCGATTAGCGCAAATTATCGTTATGCTTACACTTTTAGTGATCGCCTTCTTTTGGCGCACGGTCATTTATACGCCAGGACTGACAATTATAGATTGTAAGAATGCGACTGGTTTTTGTGGCACATCACAATCTCAAGAAAAAGTCGCGTATGAATGGATAAGGAAGAATGACACTATATATTTTTCTTTAGTTTCAGAGAGTAAACCTCACTCCGCGTACTGGGATCAAAAGGGGAAGCAATCACCTGAGCTAAGCATAAAACAGGTTCAAGAAGGGGAAGGATACCGGACTAATTGGCAATGGTCTCGTCATGATCTCCCTACCGATATGGGTATATTTAACGTTGTCTTTGATCGGTATCAATTTAAATTTAATTACCCAGAAAAAGGATAAATAAGTGCGGTTTATATCGTATTTATCGATGTAGTGCTTTATTACTAAAGAAAACGCTTATTTATGATGGTTTTTATATTTACACAG
>NZ_MUFF01000003.1:0-174936 GCF_001996105.1 Salinivibrio sp. IB643 | reverse complement strand
CACACAGATTGCATAGGTCAAATTGTTAAAGAGCGTGTCGATTCGTGGTTGGCATTTCGTGACTTGCGTCTCGTTGCCCCGTCGACAGGAAGCGCAGTATAGAGATCTCAGTTTTTACCGCAACCCCTAAATATAAAAAAAAAGCGCCTTGCCGCTCGTTTGTTCACAAAACAAACAAAAACAGACAAAAGGCCCCTTTTTCCGGTCGTTGAGAGCTTTTCTAGTCGTGGGGAGCGAGAGATGGCTGGTGCTCACGCTCCCTTGTGCCGTCGCGGCCTAGTACAAAGTGATCACTATTTAACTGGTACAGGTGACGCGGCGAGTAACGATGAGAGAGTCGTCGCAATCTGATTTAACCCATCACACTCGGCATCATTGTGCTCGAGCTCTCTTGTTACTTTTCCATCAATCGAGAGATTGAGACGAAAGCAATGATTAAACCGTCCATCTGTCGCAAACAATGCACCCGGGGCGATGGTCACACCCAATGGCCTTAACGCCTGAAACAGATCACGCGTATCGATGTTTTTATCCAATGTAACCCACAAAAAATAACCGCCTTTAGGTTCGCTAACCCAGGCACTGGGCGGTAAGATCGCTTTGAGTTGGGTGAGGACCTGGTTTTGACGAGTAGACAGCGTTTCACGTAATCGGCGTAAGTGCGCGTCATAGCCGCCTTGTTTTAAGTAATCAGCAATCGCCAGTTGATTGGGCGCCCCCACGGCTAAGCTCGAAACGGACTGACGCTTCTCTATTTGCATCGCATAGCACCCTGCCGCGACCCAGCCCACTCGAAAACCAGGTGCAAGCTGTTTGGAGAAAGAGCCGCAATGTAAGACGCCGCCTTGCGCATCATAGGCTTTTAAAGGCATGGGCCGTGAAGAGGTGAAATAGAGCTCACCATATACATCATCTTCGATGATTGGGACTTGATGAGACGCAAGTAGGCTAACCACACGGGGCCGGTCATCATCTGGAATCGATGCCCCGGTAGGATTATGAAAGTTACTCATTAACCAGCATGCCGATACTTGGTGTGAGATTAAGGCGTGCTCAAGCGCATTTATATCAATACCAGAACTTGGATCAACCGATACAGCAACGGGTTCAAGTTGTAGCCTTTCAAGCGTTTGCAGTACCCCATAAAAAGCGGGTGCTTCGATAATGACTTTATCACCAGGTTGAGTGAGTGCGGCTAATGACAAACTTAATGCTTCTATTGCACCGTTGGTGATAATGATTTCGTCAATGCCAACTTTAATGCCTTGACGCAGATAGCGTTGGGCAATCAACCGACGCAGCCCAGTGTCACCGGGTGGTAAAATAGTAAAGTGGTCTGGATGTGAAGACTGACGAAGCACTCGCGCCATTGCCCGTCCCAAGGCTTGCATGGGGAACAGTTGCGGATCGGGAAATGCCGAACCAAATGGATATCGCGTTCCTTGGTGACTAGCACTGATCACATCAAAGACATCCTGATGCGTGGAAAGCCATTGAGAATCAGCTTGTGGCCTCGCCAATACATGCTCTGCCAACTGGTTATAATGAGGGCGAACAAAAAAACCGGACCGAGGTCTCGCTTCAACCCAGCCATCAGCTTCCAACTGTTCATAAGCACGCATCACTGTCATTGGACTCACGCGCTGGAGACGGCTCATTTCTCTTACCGATGGGATCCGCTCGCCGACTTGCCAAACGCGCTGCTGGATTTGTGCTTCGATCCAACGAGCAATGTCTTGATAACGCACTTGCACCTTACTACTCCCTCTTTTTGCTTATCGAGGGATCATACCTTGGGCCGTCAGGATTAGCGGGATAGAATGTGGCGGATTGTGACTTGCACATCGCTTATGCGGGCGCATAACGAAAAAAGCCCCAGTCTTTAGACTGGGGCTTTTTTGGGATTTGGTGCCGAGAGAGGGACTTGAACCCTCACACCCGTTAAGGCGGCGGATTTTGAATCCGCTGCGTCTACCAATTCCGCCATCTCGGCAAGTGCGGCCAATTATACGTACCGCCCTTTCGAGTGCAAGCACAAAAAGCAAAAAAGTGTTTGTTCGCATTATTTTTAACCAACTCAGGACACTAAGATACACTTATGCAGAAAAAATCCCCATAGTTGGTCAAAAAACAACAGCCTAGTCTTACTCGCCAAGACAGTGTCTGTGCTAGGCTAGCATCGAATTGAATACTGGGATGTAAACATCAATGCAAACGTCTTCTATCGCTTGTCCAACCGCAGGTTTTTTTCGCCGCTTAGCGGCCTGGGTCTATGATATTCTCGTGGTTGCCGCACTTCTTATGCTTGCGGGGGGCGGCATGATGGCATTGCTCGCGATCGCACAAGCGCTCGGCATGTCTATCGCGCCCTACCAAGATATCAGTGACTTTCTCACCCATCACCCCATTGTTAACCCATTATATACAGCGTATTTAGCCTGTGTCATCGGTGGGTTCTATGGCTATTTTTGGTGTAAGGCAGGACAAACACTCGGGATGCGAGCGTGGCGCCTGCGCCTGCAAAATACCGATGGCAGTAATATTCGCCCCACTCAGGCACTGATCCGCATGGCAACGGCCTGCTTTGGCCTTGGCAACCTCATTGTTATCTTCGATATCAATAATCGCGCTTTCCAAGACCATTTTTCTGAGTGCGATATGATTGTGCTGCCAAAACCCACCAAAAAGAAATAACGCCCTCATCAATAGGGCGCAAGTGCGCCCTTTCCTATGCGGACTTCAGTTTAAGCCAACCGCTAATTTGATTTAAAACAAGAAAAGCCTAATTATCTCACGTTGGAACCCTTGGTGTTTTATCCTGTTTTATTCATCATTAACGCCCACCACTTATGACTAATTAAGCAATCTGCTCACATAAACGCTCTCGAACAAAGAGATAATATCTGCCTTACGCTGCAAGTAGATACATTTTAATCAATAAAAACCCATCTTTCCCTTGGCGAAAAAAAGGATAAGTACGCGTAAAAACCAACATAACATTCACTTTAAAATTTCAGCTCATCTTTTTTAATAAAAAGCCACATTTCCTTTTGTGAGATATCACCAAGAAGTAAGAAGCCTCTCGCTTTTACAATAAAGATAAAGCAAATGTTTATTGCTCAAAATAATAATGACGTGAAACTTAACACTTTACCTCAACACGTGTAGTACGCCCCAGTACTGAGAAGAGGTATGAGGAGAAACCATGAGTAACCAGAGTGTTCCTGAGAAAAAAGGTTGGTTTGCCAATCTGAAGTTCCCATCCGCTTATACGATACTGTTTATTCTTATTGCCGTCGTTGCCGCCCTAAGTTGGGTCGTACCCGCAGGGCAATACGACCGCACCATGAACGAAGAGCTTGGTCAAGAAGTCCCTGTATCAGGCACTTATCAGCAAGTTGAGAGTAATCCGCAAGGCATCGTGGATGTCCTTTTAGCCCCCATTGATGGCTTTTATAATCACCAAACTTATGAAGCGGCGGCCATTGATGTCTCGCTGTTCATTCTGATTATTGGCGGCTTTTTAGGGCTGGTGACGAAAACGGGCGCCATTGATGCTGGTATTGAGCGGGTCACCAAACGCTTGGAAGGGCGAGAAGAGTGGATGATCCCTATCTTGATGGGCCTATTTGCCGCAGGGGGCACCATCTACGGGATGGCTGAAGAATCACTCCCCTTCTATACCTTGCTTGTGCCTGTGATGATGGCCGCACGTTTTGATCCTGTCGTTGCCGCTGCCACCGTGCTACTTGGCGCAGGTATTGGCACGTTAGGCTCAACCATTAACCCGTTTGCGACTGTGATTGCTGCCAATGCCGCAGGCATTCCTTTTACCGACGGTATTCTGCTGCGCCTCGCCATTTTGGCCATTGGTTGGCTCATTTGTGTCGCTTATGTCATGCGCTATGCTCGAAAAGTACGCGCTGACCAAAGCCAATCCATTGTGTATGACCAGTATGAAAGTAATAAAAAGCATTTCCTTGGCGAGCACGATGATAATCAAAACCTAGACTTCACCGCCACACGTAAGGTCATCCTTACCGTTTTTGCCGGTGCATTCGCGGTCATGATTTATGGCGTCTCCTCGCTCGGATGGTGGATGGCCGAGATCTCAGCCGTGTTCTTAGGGGCCGCCATTATCATTGGTCTTATTGCGCGCATGAGTGAAGAGGAAATCACCACCAGCTTTATAGATGGGGCGAGAGACCTACTTGGTGTAGCGCTGATCATCGGTATTGCGCGCGGTATTGTGGTGATCATGGACAAAGGCATGATCACCGACACCATACTGAATAGCGCGGAAAGCCTAGTATCGGGCTTGTCGTCATTTGTGTTTATCAATGTGATGTATTGGCTTGAAGTACTTCTGTCTTTCTTGGTGCCCTCATCATCAGGACTGGCTGTTCTAACCATGCCAATCATGGCGCCCCTCGCTGATTTCGCCAACGTCGGTCGCGAATTAGTCGTCACCGCTTACCAGTCAGCCTCTGGCTTGGTCAACCTAGTGACTCCGACGTCTGGCGTGGTCATGGGCGGCTTAGCCATTGCGCGTGTACCCTATGCGAAATGGATAAAATGGGTTGCTCCCCTGCTTGGCATTTTAACTATCATGATTATGGTTATGCTCAGCGTCGGTGTCATGCTGTAAACACTATCACCGCAACACACGCGCACTTGCGATAAGCAAGTGCGCTTTTTTTTGCCTAAAAACGACCTTGACCTGCTTTATTTTTTTGTCACTTTGTATTTTTCACAACAAAACAACATTTTTAACAACAAGCCGTATAATAATGATCACCGTCACAATTCAAACCAAAAGATCGCCTGTGTTTGTTAAATTAAAAAAAATCAAAAGATAGTCATTCATTAATGACGCATAAGCTTTAATACACGCAAAATAAAACAGGCATAAAACAAACACAAATCCCGCGTAAACTCTGAAGATAAAAAAATAAAAACGCTAAGCAATCATTAAAAGTGATTAATTATTAAAGACCACGTAAATCATCTTCCATAAATACCATTAACACAGGGTAAAAACCGCTCTCTGGGATGTATTGAGTCAATGTGATCCAACTTCCAGTTCCATTATCACGCCGCGTTAGAATGAATTTGTACCCAATAATAAATCTGCACTTTTTATTTATCCCTTCCGATGAAAAGCCAAGCAGAGATATACGGAGAAAGAAAGATGAACAACTTCTATGTCGGCTCAGAAATTGGTCAATTACGTACAGTGATGTTACACCGTCCTGAGCGTGCTTTGACACACCTCACTCCCTCTAACTGTCACGACCTGCTTTTCGATGATGTGCTTTCCGTTGAACGCGCAGGTGAAGAGCATGACAAGTTCGCACAAACGCTTCGAGACCAGGGTGTGGAAGTCTTATTGTTGCAAAACCTGCTGGCTGAAACACTGGATGTCCCTGAAGCCAAAGCTTGGCTGATGAACCTAAAAATATCTGACTATACCTTTGGTCCGTCGTTTGCGAACGATATCCGCTGCTACTTAAATGATCTTCCTCATCATGAGTTAGCGTCGATGTTCTTAGGCGGGCTCGCCTACTCTGAGCTTCCGCTGGCGACAACATCGATGTTGCAAGCGATGCATGCCCCTTCAGACTTTATTATCGACCCACTGCCTAATCACTTATTTACGCGAGATACCTCGTGCTGGTTATACGGCGGCGTATCGATTAACCCAATGGCTAAACCGGCGCGTAAACGCGAAACCAACCATCTACGCGCTATTTATAGATGGCACCCACGTTTCGCCAATGGCGACTTTATTACCTACTTTGGTGGCGAGAACATTGATTATGACAATGCCACTATCGAAGGCGGCGATGTCACTGTCTTGGGTAAAGGGGTGGTCCTCATTGGGATGTCTGAACGCACCACGCCGCAAGGGGTAGAAAACCTCGCATCCAGTTTGTTCAAACACGGACAAGCCAAGCAAGTGATTGCGATGGAGCTCCCTAAACACCGCTCATGCATGCACCTTGATACCGTGATGACCCATATGCGCGAAGATACCTTCTCGGTATACCCAGAAGTGATTCGCAAAGACATCAAATGCTGGAGCCTCACCGGTGATCGCACTGGCAAACTCAATGTTCGCGAAGAGGATTACTTCCTGACCGCGATTGAAAAAGGACTTGATGTCGGCCCACTGAATCTGATTACCACAGGTGGTGACAGCTTTGAAGCCGAGCGTGAGCAATGGAATGATGCCAACAACGTCCTCACCGTTCGTCCTGGTGTCGTGGTGGGCTATGAACGGAATACCTATACCAACGAAAAATACGATAAAGCGGGTATCACTGTCTTGTCGATTCCCGGTGACGAATTGGGCCGCGGCCGGGGTGGCGCGCGCTGCATGAGCTGCCCTATCCATCGTGATGGTATTTAAAACGCATTGGGCTGAGCCTGCTTGCGCTCAGCCCCAACGACTGTAGAGAGTATGATTATGAATAAACCCACTGTCGTGGTTGCATTAGGTGGCAACGCCCTCCTGCGTCGAGGCGAGCCTTTAGAAGCCGACATTCAACGTGCCAATATTGCCAAAGCGGCGAAAACCATCGCGGCGATTGGTGAGCAATATAACGTCGTTCTGGTTCATGGCAACGGCCCGCAAGTCGGCTTATTGGCACTGCAAGGGTTAGAGTATAAATCTGTGACCCCTTATCCGTTGGATGTGCTCGGCTCTGAAACTCAAGGCATGATTGGCTACATGCTGATGCAAGAGCTACATAACTTAGCACCGGATCAACATGTGTCTTGTATGCTCACGCAAATGACGGTTGATCCCAAGGATCCGGCATTTGCCAATCCGACCAAACCGATTGGCCCCGTGTATGACCAACAAGAAGCGAATCAGCTTGCTGACAAATATGGCTGGGATATCAAACCGGATGGCCAATATTTCCGTCGGGTGGTACCTAGCCCGCAACCCACTGGCATTATTGAGGATGATGCCATTGCCAGCTTGATCAAACAGGGGCATTTAGTGATTTGTACCGGTGGTGGCGGTATCCCAGTCATTAAAGAAGGTGATCAACTCAAAGGCATTGAAGCGGTGATTGATAAAGACATGTCAGCCGCATTCTTAGCCCGCCAAATCAATGCCGACGCTCTGCTGATTTTGACCGATGCCGAGGCGGTGTATCTCGACTATGGTCAACCCAATCAACGGGCCATCGCCGAGACAACGCCCGAGGATCTAAGCCAATACACCTTCGATGCAGGCTCAATGGGGCCTAAAATAGATGCCTCGTGCGAATTTGTGCGCCAAGGTGGAAAACTGGTTGGCATCGGCGCTTTAGAAGATGGTTTAGCGATTCTAGCCGGTCAGGCGGGCACGCGTATTCGTCCACATTCAGTGAATAAAAACAATATTTCTCACGGCCAACCTGCTCCTGCACAAGCCTGAGACCAATAACGAAGAGGATTTCCCATTATGGCTTTTAACCTACGCAACCGTAACTTTCTAAAACTACTGGACTTCACGCCTCGTGAGATCCAACACTTTATCGACATGGCTATTGAACTCAAAAAAGCCAAATACAACGGTTATGAAACGCCGCGTCTAAAAGGTAAGAACATTGCTCTGATCTTCGAAAAAGCCTCAACACGCACCCGCTGTGCCTTTGAAACCGCTGCGTTCGACCAAGGCGGCCAAGTCAGCTACATCGGCCCAACCGGCTCTCAAATTGGTCATAAAGAGTCGATGAAAGACACCGCTCGCGTACTCGGCCGCATGTATGACGGTATTGAATACCGTGGCTTTGGACAAGACATTGTCGAAGAGCTCGGTGAGTTTGCCGGGGTACCTGTATGGAATGGCCTGACCACCGAGTTTCACCCTACACAAATCTTAGCCGATTTAATGACCATGCTCGAACATGGCCGTGGTAAGCAGCTTCATGAAATGCGCTTTGCTTATCTAGGCGATGCTCGCAACAACATGGGAAACTCCCTGATGGTCGGTGCAGCGAAAATGGGGATGGATATTCGCTTGGTTGCACCAAAAGCATTCTGGCCGGAAGACGCATTGGTGACACAATGCCGTGAAATTGCAGAGCAAACCGGTGCGCGCATTACGCTCACCGAAGACGTACAAGAAGGCGTTAAAGATTGTGATTTCTTGTATACCGACGTCTGGGTTTCCATGGGCGAGTCTAAAGAGGCTTGGGACGAGCGCGTCGCGATGATGAAACCCTATCAAGTCAATATGGATGTAGTGAAAGCAACTGGTAATCCACATGTAAAATTCATGCATTGCTTGCCCGCGTTCCATAATAACGAAACGACCGTCGGCGCCGAAATAGAACAAAAATACGGCCTAAAAGGGCTAGAAGTCACCGAAGATGTGTTTGAGTCAGACTGCTCTATCGTTTTTGACGAAGCAGAAAATCGCTTACACACCATCAAAGCAGTGATGGTCGCCACCCTCGGCGATTAATCCCCTGACAGGGCGTCACACGGCGCCCTGCTTCTCCTCTTAATACCACGCAGTGACACGCATCAAGGTTTCCCTTTACCGCAACTGATAGCATATGCGATTGAATCGCTAATCATCAGTTTTATCTACTGATGTTAAAGCAAAATGCCGTTAATTATAAGGGGTTGCCCGTGATTGATGATGCAATTCTATCGGTAACAGCCGCCACACCAGAGGACGATATCCTTTCAGCGTGCCGGCATTTACTCCAAACCCAAAGCTTTACTACCCAAGATGCTGTGCGTCAGCAACTGGTGGATCTTGGCTATTTTGATGTCAGCCAATCGACTGTCTCTCGGTTATTATCCAAGCTGGGGGTCGCCAAAGTACCCAATGCGCATGGACAAAAAGTCTATACGCTGAGTGGCGAGATGGAGCCTGTGTATGCGATCTCTTCGGTTGGATCACAAATTGACGCGATCACCTGTAGCCACGCCATGGTGGTGGTAAAAACACATCCAGGCGGTGCCCAACTGATTGCACGCTTAATCGATCTTCACCGGCACCCCTTAATTTTAGGCACGGTAGGCGGCAACGACACCATTTTGGTCGCCCCTCGCCGCTTAAGCGATCTCAGTGCCTGCGAGCAAGTGGTCCGTGATCGCCTTGCCCCCGTGTAAACGGCTTTACCTGGCTGGATAACCGTTSCAGACTATAGGTGTTGCGTTTTAACAAAGGAATAGACAATGATCCAAGTACTGCAAACTGAACAGGCGCCAGAAGCGATCGGTCCTTATTCACAAGGGGTTGATCTTGGCAATATGATCCTTACTTCTGGCCAAATCCCGGTTAACCCGGTAACTGGACAGATTTCACCAGAAATTACGGCGCAAGCACGCCAGTCGCTGGATAATGTTAAAGCGGTTGTCGAAGCGGCAGGACTGAAAGTGAACGATATTGCTAAGCTCACTGTGTTTGTAAAAAACATGGAAGACTTTGCCGATATCAACAAAGTGTATGGTGCATTCTTTGACGAGCACGGGGTAGAAAACTATCCAGCACGTTCGTGTGTTGAAGTGGCACGCCTGCCCAAAGATGTTGATATTGAAATTGAAGCTATCGCAGTACGTAGCGCTTAAAGAAAAAAAGCGGCGTCGACGACGCCGCTTAATTGTCACCCAGCCAATCTCGGTTTATATCTGCGAGGCGGTTGGCAACTCAACCATCGCATGAATCCGGGTCAGTACCTGCTCAAACCATGCGGTAAACCGCTCAGGGCTCTCTGCGACTGCCTGCCTCACCTCACTTTCCGGCCACCAGCGACAATCTTCTACCTCATCTGGGTTTAAGATCATATCGACGCGATTCACCTCACAGGCAATGACTTGATCCAACTCGTGTTCAATCAACCCGTTGCCCAACTCTGCGCGATATTCAAACCAAGGTCCCATCATAAAGTTGAGTGGACGCGCAATACCTAACTCTTCGTATAGACGCCGCTTTGCCGCTGCGGCAATCGGTTCATCCTGTTTGGGGTGTGAACAACAGGTGTTAGTCCACAACCCGCCACTGTGATATTTATCTGCCGCCCGACGTTGGAGTAGATACTCACGTTCCCCATTGGCGTTGCATCGAAATAACATAACGGAGAAGGCCATATGCAACCATCCTTGCTGATGCGCCTCCAACTTTTCAGCGATCCCTTGTGGTTCACCATTAGGTGAGACCAACACAACATGGTTGCGCTGGGTTGAAGTCATAGCTGAATCCTCAATTAGCGGTCGCGTTGATTACGTTCCGCAACTTCTGCATCAAGCTGTTCTAACTTGCTTTTCATCACCTGGTGGCAGTGTTTAGCAAGCGCACGAACATTGTCTTTATCGTAGCCCTCAGATGAAATCGGTGCCATCACTTCAACAATCACATGACCATTGTTCCAACGATTGGCTTTTAAATGATGCGTTGAGCTGCATACGATCGGGATCAAAGGCACGTTGGCACCGATAGCGGCGTGAAACGCGCCGGTTTTAAAAGGCAATAACCCACGCCCGCGAGAACGTGTCCCCTCTGGGAATAACCATACGCTCAGTTGCTTGGCACGGATCTTTTCCGTCACCTGCGCAATGGTCCCCATCGCTTTACTGCGGTTCGCTCGATCAATCAATACGTTGCCGGTTAGCCAATAAAGCTGGCCAAAAATAGGTACCCACAAGAGGCTTTTTTTACCAACGGTGACAGCGCCAGGCATTAATGCATTAGATAAGGTCACCATATCCCAGTTACTTTGGTGGTTGGCAATACAAACACTGGCACCGGGCTCGCGCGGTGCGCCTTCGGCAAAACGCAGTTCCAAGCGAATCCCAAATAAACGAGAGAGGCGCCCAAACCATTTACTGATATGATAGCAATTACGGGGGTTACGGGGGCTTAATAAGCAGTAAAGCCCSCCAAAGACAAACAGCAACACAGCGGCAATTAATAATGCCAGCAGTCGCACGACAAAAATCATTTCTCTCTCCAAAGAGCCAGCCTAGAAGGCGAGTCAGTATACGGATTCAGCACAAAAATGCACCCACGCCGCCCTTAATCACAAGGGCGGACGTTGTGTTATTCATCAGTGAGAATGTCTATCTCATCGACGCGCTGAAGGCCTCGAGGCAGCATACTCCCTCGACGACCACGTTCGCCACGATAATGGGCTAAATCGTCTGGCTTTAACGTTAATTTCCGTTTACCTGCGTGCAGAGTAATCCCTACATCGGCGGGCACAACATAGAGCTGACTTAACACTTCTTCACGCGATTTCGCGCGTGCGCCAGGGATATTAATGATTTTATTGCCTTTGCCTTTGCTCAACTGGGGAAGTTCATGCACAGGAAAGACCAACATTCGCCCTTCATTAGAAATAGCCACAATCAAATCCGTTTCTAGCTGGCTGATTTGACGAGGCGGCATCACCTCTGCATGCGTGGGCACCGTTAGCAAGGCTTTGCCGCTGCGGTTTTTTGACAGCATATCGGCTTGTTTACACACAAAGCCATAGCCCGCATCGGAAGCCATCAGCATAAACTGGTTTTCATCTGCCATGAGTACATGACGAATCGATGATCCTGGCGTGATATTAATTCGACCCGTAATCGGCTCGCCTTGGCTTCGTGCTGACGGCAAGGTATGCGATTCGATCGCATAACTGCGCCCATCTGATCCCAAGAACACCGCAGGTTGATTACTCTTACCCGGTGCGGCATCGAGGAATTGATCCCCGGCTTTGTAATTTAGGCTGCTGGCATCAACATCATGGCCTTTGGCATGACGAATCCAACCTTTGTCAGATAACACCACAGTGATGGGCTCACTGGGGACTAAATCACGTTCCGTTAACGCTTTGGCCTCGGCACGCTCGATCAAAGGAGAACGGCGGTCGTCACCATATTTTTCTGCATCCGCCAGGATTTCTTTTTTGATCAAGGTGTTTAACCGACGATCTGATCCCAGCAATGTTTCGAGTTTGTCGCGCTCTTTGCTCAGCTCATCTTGCTCACCGCGAATTTTAATCTCTTCCAACTTGGCCAACTGGCGCAACTTGATCTCAAGAATGGCGTCGGCCTGTTTTTCACTCAAACCGAAGCGCTGAATCAACTCCGCCTTTGGCTCATCTTCACTGCGGATGATCTCAATCACCTCGTCAATATTGAGGTAAGCGGCGAGTAAGCCCTCCAAAATATGCAGGCGAGCGAGCACTTTTTCTAAGCGATGCTCAAGGCGACGTCTCACAGTTTGGCGTCGGAAGGTTAACCATTCAGACAAAATGCTGTGTAAGCTTTTGACCTGCGGCCGACCGTCCAGGCCAATCATATTGAGGTTAACGCGATAGCTTTTCTCTAAATCGGTCGACGCGAATAAGTGATCCATCAGCTGATCACAGTCAACACGATTCGAGCGCGGAACGATGACAATACGCGTTGGATTTTCATGATCCGACTCATCGCGTAAATCATCCACCATCGGCAGCTTTTTCGCCCGCATCTGATTGGCGATTTGCTCTAATAATTTGGCACCAGAGACTTGATGCGGCAACGCCGTGATCACAATTTCATTGCTTTCTTTATGCCACAAAGCGCGCATCTTGATGGATCCACGTCCGCTGGTATAGAGCTTTTTCAAATCTGATTTTGGCGTGATCACTTCAGCTTCGGTCGGATAGTCAGGGCCTTGAACATACTCAAGCACGCCGTCTAAATCCATACTGGGCTTATCAATCATCGCCGCCAGCGCATTGGCGAGCTCCCGGGCATTGTGCGGGGGAATGTCGGTGGCCATACCCACTGCTATCCCAGTAATACCGTTTAATAAAATATGCGGTAAACGTGCCGGTAAGGTCTTCGGCTCTTTCATGGTGCCATCAAAATTGGGGCCCCATTCGACCGTGCCCTGGCCAAGCTCTTGCAGCAACACTTCTGAAAAGCGCGAAAGACGTGATTCGGTATACCGCATCGCAGCAAAGGATTTAGGATCGTCCGGTGCGCCCCAGTTCCCTTGCCCATCAACCAGTGGGTAGCGATAAGAAAACGGCTGCGCCATTAACACCATGGCTTCATAGCAAGCCGCATCCCCGTGGGGGTGGTATTTACCCAACACATCGCCAACGGTACGGGCCGATTTTTTATACTTTGCGGAGGCGGAAAGCCCCAACTCGGACATCGCGTAAATAATCCGGCGCTGCACTGGCTTTAAGCCATCGCCGATAAACGGCAGTGCGCGATCCATGATGACGTACATCGAGTAATTGAGGTAAGCATCCTCAGTGAACTGGCGAAGAGCAAGCTGCTCTACGCCATCATAAGTCACCTCTGTCATGCGAATAAGATCCCGTTATAGTTATTTAAATATCGATAAGTTCGGCCATATCGCCTTTTTGCTGCAGCCAATGGCGGCGATCTTCCGCTCGCTTTTTCCCCAACAACATATCCATCAGCTGTTGCGTTTGCTCTTCGTCATCGATAGTGAGCTGTACCAAGCGCCGAGTATTGGGGTCCATGGTGGTCTCACGCAGTTGTAAGGGGTTCATCTCCCCTAACCCTTTGAAACGTTGAACATTGATCTTGCCACGCTTATTACTTAAACGCTCCAAGATCCCGGCCTTTTCATCCTCGTCCAAGGCATAAAAGACCTCTTTTCCACAATCAATCCGGTACAAAGGCGGCATCGCGACATAAACGTGGCCACCTCTGACCAACGCATGAAAGTGTTGCATAAATAATGCGCATAAAAGGGTCGCAATATGCAGGCCATCTGAATCCGCATCGGCCAAGATACAAATTTTATCGTAACGCAGGTGAGATAAATCGCTCGAGTCCGGATCGATCCCCAGCGCGACCGAAATATCGTGTACTTCTTGCGAGGCGAGTACTTGGTCTGCTGAGACTTCCCAGGTATTCAGGATCTTCCCTCGAAGCGGCATCACCGCTTGGAATTCTCGATCGCGCGCTTGTTTGGCCGACCCACCTGCAGAATCCCCTTCGACCAAAAAGAGCTCAGTACGACTGGAATCTTGCATGGCACAATCCGTTAACTTGCCAGGTAATGCAGGGCCAGACGCCACTTTTTTACGCACCACTTTCTTGGCAGCACGCATCCGTCGATGGGCGCTGGCGATACAGACTTCTGCCAAGCGCTCAGCCAAATGCGGGCGCTCATTAAGCCAAAGGCTGAACGCATCTTTTACCACGCCAGAGACAAACGCCGCACATTGGCGTGATGACAAGCGCTCTTTGGTTTGTCCGGCAAATTGCGGGTCTTGAATTTTAACCGAGAGCACGTAGGCACAACGCTCCCAAATATCGTCCGCGGTCAGCTTGACTCCGCGAGGCAATAGGTTGCGAAATTCACAAAACTCCCGCATTGCTTCCAACATACCTTGTCGTAAGCCATTAACGTGGGTACCGCCCTGTGGGGTTGGAATTAAATTCACATAACTTTCGGTGGTTAACTCTCCCCCATCTGGGAGCCAAATCACCGCCCAATCAGCGGCTTCACTTTGGCCACTAAATTCACCGATAAAAGGCGTCTCGGGCAGTACCTCATAACCTTTCACACTGTGTGCTAAGTAGTCTTTGAGACCGTCTTCATAGCACCAAGTAATGGTTTCATTGGTGTTTTTATCCGTCAGGTTCACCGTCAAGCCCGGACACAACACAGCCTTGGCTTTTAAAATGGTTTTCAAGCGCGTAAGCGAGAACTTGTCCGAATCAAAAAATTGGCTATCGGGCCAAAAATGAACGCGGGTACCTCGATTACGGCGTCCACATGTTCCGGTGACAGTCAAGTCTTGTACTTTATCGCCATTTTCGAACGCGATGTCATACACCTGACCGTCGCGTTTAACGCTGATCTCGACCCGATGAGACAAAGCGTTAACAACCGAAATACCCACCCCATGCAGGCCGCCACTAAACTGGTAGCTTTTATTGGAAAACTTACCGCCAGCATGAAGTTTACATAAAATCAGTTCGACCCCAGAGACGCCCTCTTCTGGGTGGATATCAACCGGCATCCCTCGCCCATCATCAATCACCTCTAATGACTGATCTGCATGAAGAATGACATCAATTTTACTGGCGTGACCGGCTAGCGCTTCATCGACACTATTATCGATCACTTCTTGCCCCAAATGGTTGGGACGGCTGGTATCTGTGTACATACCCGGACGTCGGCGCACTGGCTCGAGCCCATTGAGGACTTCTATCGATCCTGCGTTATAGTTTTGTTCTGTCATAATCGATTAGCTTAATAAATGTGATGACATGGTCAGCAAGGGGGATCCGCTTGTCAAGCGCGACCCCAGATTGCCACGAGTTTCTGTGAGCTGCCATCCGAGTCATAATTGGCTTAGGCATCCGCTTAGCAGAGCGCTTTGGCAGATAAACATGGGTGGACAAGGCATTGGTCAAAGCATGAGTGGACAAGCATTGGCGTGGTAAGCAGATTATACGCCGAGAAATTGCAGTATCTCCTCGCAATAGCGTTCAAAGCCAATAAAACTATGATCGCCATGAGGCTCAACGGTCTGTTTGCTCGCGTTAAATTTCTCCACCGCCTGACGGTAATCTAATACTTCATCACCCATTTGTTGTAATAACCAAAAGCGAGAAGGCTCAGACAGCGTGGGCACATCAAGCTCACGCAGGGCGAGAATATCAGCGGCATCCAAGTGGTAATGCTCTTGGGTATAAGGGTTAACCTGCTCGCCAATATAGTCTTGCAATAACTCGTAAGGGCGAACCGCAGGGTTCACCAGTACAGCAGGCAATTGATAACGTTCACTCAACCAAGTGGCGAGGAATCCCCCTAATGAGCATCCAACCAATCCAAGTTGATGCGTTTCCCTGTAGGCCTCTACCCGTTCAGAAAGCAAATCGATAGTCGGCGCAGGATGGCTAGGGAGTTGCGGTACCAATACATCAATATCAGGACGGTAACGATGGCAAAACTCACGCATTTGCGTGGCTTTTAATGAGTGTGGCGAGCTATTAAAGCCATGTAAGTAAAGTAACGCAGATGCCATGTTGATTAATACCCGCTCAAGTCAAAGTCAGGACGGAAGTAACGACCAGTGACACGTTCAACTTGCGTGTCAATGTGTCCGTCAGGATAAAGCGTCAGCCAGCGCCAACCCGGGTTTTGGTTATCGAGGGCAAAATCATGCGAATCGGGCATAAACTGGATACAGGTTGAAGGCGCTGCCATCACACGCGCGCCTTGATGACGAATATCTAACGCCTGATGAATATGACCACACACCACCACTTTCGCTTGAGGGTGGCGAGCCATAATCTGCCAAAACGCCTCTCGATTGGCCAGTTTATGCTGATCAAGCCAAGTGCTTCCTGCCTCCAAAGGGTGATGATGCAATAGCACGAGTGCGTGTCGCTCTGGATAAGCACTTAAGTCCGCATCTAAGCGTTTGAGTTGATCGTGAGATAATTCACCGTGCGGCACACCCGCGACCTGGCTGTCAAGCAAGATCATTTGCCAGTGCTCCCCTAATAAGACCTGCGAACGGGCCATCAAGGTGTTCGAGTGCAGCACCGCGCGCATTTCAGGCTGAAAGTCATGGTTGCCTGGCAGCCAAAAGCAAGGCTGATTCCAACGTTGAATCCCGTCGACAAAACGGCGATATGACAATGCAGAGTGATCTTGCGATAAATCGCCCGTGGCAATAATGGCATCAAAAGGCTTAGATGTCGCACTGATTGCCTCTAACACGGCGTGATAGCTTTGAAGTGTGTTGATACCCAGCAAACTGCCCTGCTCATCGGCGAACAGGTGCGTGTCGGTAATTTGCAAGAGACGAATGCAATCGCCGTGGGCGTTATCTATCTGACAAGGCTGCAACGTTGAAAGTACCTTTGCTGGTTTAGTTTAACGATGATTTATACATAGGATTAGACGCGCTAATGCCACGACGCAAACAATGGCCGAGCCAATCCGATAAAAATGCATTCACTTGATGCTTTTCATCACGCTGATGCATGCGCGGATTTGGGTAATCATAACGTGGTTTCAAGCGCGAAATCTGCTGCGTGGTACACACTTCCGCCACGCGTGCATCATGATACAAGCGTACAGTCAGGTTAGCATGTAAATACGAAGGTGCGTCTCCTGGACTAAGCTGTGCGATATCAAGCAAGGTGGTATAACGCGTCGACTCGCGGACCACCAGCGCATATTCCTGACCATGAATATCGTATCGGCAGACGCGACCTACGTCATCCGGCTGTGGCATCAGACGAACAAGCTTAGCGTAATTGGTTTCATAAAGGCGCATCATCGCCGATAAGTCGACGCGATAATTAGTTTTCACGGGTACCTACTTGTTATTCGAGCCTGCGCAATGCGTACACGATCGGTTATCGGTTTTAACGATTATAACTCTGACGCAATCTCGCCGTATTGAGTTCCAACCATTGTAAAGCAATGATCGAGGCTGCATTCTCAATTTCACCATCGACCACTTTTTGATACGCCTGCTCACGAGAAAAACGATGAACAAGAATGTCTTCATTCTCAGTGTCTAGACCATGAATCCCCTCGGCATCACTCGCATCCACAATGGCAACAAATACATCGAGTTGCTCAGAGCACCCACCGGAGCTGGATAAATAACGGGTGACATGTTCCATTTGCTGCAACAACAATCCAGCTTCTTCTCGCGCTTCACGGTGTGCCACTTGCTCTGGTGATTCATCGCTATCGATCATGCCCGCGACAATTTCTAACTGCCACGGCGTCGCACCCGCCGCCATCGCCCCGACGCGGATTTGCTCAAGCATGACCACCTCATCTCGCCCTGGATCATACGGCAATACCGCGACGGCGTGACCACGCTCAAACAGCTCTCGTACCACCGCACCGCTCCAGCCGCCCTCAAATAGACGATGACGAAACTGATAGCGTTGAATAGAAAAGAAGCCTTGATAAAGTGGTGAAATATCTTCAATCACGATATCGTCGCGACCAAATTGTCCGGGCGGATGGTCTGACATGCTAGCTCCTTATGATAGGCTGTCGCGGCGCAGTCTTATCACTGGCCCTGATTCACTGCAAACTTTAAACTTAACTTTTTTGATAAAAGTTACAACTATTTTTAAGTCCCATTTACAAATTGGATAGTTTACACTCAATGTCCTCAGAAATTGTCAGTTTCACGCAAGCATAATTGCGTTAAGCTAGTAACTGTATATTTATCAAATAGCACAGATTCAGGGATTCTATCTATGAAAAAATTGCTCCCTCTGGCGTTAGGTTTGGCACTCGGCAGCGTAAGCAATGCAGCCTTTGCCGATGATCTCGCCCAAATTTACCAACAAGCGAAGCAAAGCGATCCCACTCTTAATCAAGCGGCCGCTGAACGTGACGCGGCGTTTTCCGCCGTGGATGCTACCCGCGGCACCTTGCTGCCTCAAATTGCACTTAACGCCAGTTACGCGATGCAACGCAATGACAGCGACGATAACAGTGATAACGATGTCACTTCCGCCGATATCAGCCTAAGCCAACAAGTATTTAAGCGTGATAGCTGGGTGAATCTGGATATTAGCGAAATGCAAGCGCGTCAACTGGATGCCGCCTATGCTGCCCAGCAACAAGGGTTAATGCTGCGCGTGGCGCAAGCGTATTTTGATGTCCTACGTGCGATGGACAAGCTTGAGTTTATTCAAGCAGAAAAAGCGGCGGTGGGTCGTCAGCTTGAGCAAACCAAGCAACGTTTTGAAGTTGGCTTGTCGGCGATTACCGATGTGCACGACGCTCAAGCGCAGTATGACGCTGTGCTCGCCGATGAGATCTTGGCAGAAAACGCCCTCACCAACAGCTATGAAGGCTTACGTGAGATCACCGGCCAAGCGCCGAGAGACTTACGCGTGCTCGATAAAGCGCGTTTTAGTGCCAGCAACCCGCAACAGCAACCCGCTGCTTTGGTGAAAACCGCAGAAGAGAAAAATCTGCAATTGCTAGCCAACCGCATTGCGCGTGACACCGCCAAAGAGCAGATTAAGCTCGCCAAAACCGGTCATCTGCCTACGTTGACGTTTAACGCCAAATACGGGATGACGGATAGGGATAATCAGCACGATGATTTTTATTCCTCTGATTACAATCAAGGCTCTGCCAGCCTTGATTTTAGCTTACCGCTCTTCACCGGTGGCAGCACCTCTGCCAATGTTGAAAAAGCACAACATGAATATGTGGCCGCCTCGCAGGGTTTAGAGTCCACTTACCGGAGCACAGTGAAAGATGTGCGTGCGTTCTATAACGACATTAATGCTTCGATTGGCGCGCTGCGTGCTTATGAACAAACGGTGATTTCAGCTCGCTCTGCATTAGAAGCGACAGAAGCCGGCTTTGAAGTGGGCACCCGTACCATTGTCGATGTGTTAGACGCAACACGCCGTTTGTATGACGCCAACCGTAATCTATCAAACGCACGTTACGATTACATTTTAAGTCATTTGCGTTTACACCAAGCGGTCGGCACCTTGACCGAGCAAGACTTACTTGATATTAACCAAGGGCTGGTGAAACAAGACTAGTCCATGCGTTGAATAAAAAAGGTGCCACATCGGCACCTTTTTTTGATCGCATGATCTTTTTATCGCACTACTTTTTATCGCATTATCCCAGCTGGCTCGTCTGGCCGTTGCGCTGGTCGCTGACCTTATTCAAAACGGGGACAAGGTTATTGCCCGCGACGAATCGATTCAATGATCTCAGTCGTTGAGCATCCTTCTTCGAAGTTAAGCACCTTGACCTCACCGCCATTGGCAAGCACCGCTTCAGCTCCGGCTATTTCACTGACCTGATAGTCGCCGCCTTTCACCAATAAATCCGGTAACACCGCACTAATCAGGCGCGCAGGCGTTTCTTCGCCAAAGGGTACCACCCAATCCACAGCGCCAAGCCCCGCCAAGACTGCCATGCGTCGATCGGTGGGATTAACCGGGCGGCCTGGTCCTTTTAAACCTTGTACCGACGCATCAGTATTAACCGCGACAATCAGGCGATCGCCCAATTTAGCGGCTTCGTTTAAATAGGCAACATGACCGGCGTGCAAAATATCAAAGCAGCCATTGGTCATCACCACTTTCTCACCCCGTCCTTGCGCCACCTTAACCGCGTCGATCAGTTGCGATTCTGTGGTGACCCCAAAGCCGGACTCGTGCGAGCCATGTATGGCTTCGGTTAACTCAATGGTTGATAGCGTTGAGGTGCCGAGCTTGCCGACCACCACACCGGCAGCGGCATTGGCCAGTGCACATGCGTCTTCGATCGGTTTGCCGGCAGCTAACGAGGCCCCTAGAACCGAAATGACGGTATCGCCAGCGCCGGTGACGTCATAGACCTCTTTGGCCAGCGTCGGCAAGTTAAGTGGGGCAGCATCAGGACGAAGCAGGGTCATACCATGCTCACTACGGGTGACCAACAACGCGCCCAATTCGTAGTGTTTAATCAGCGCTAAGCCTTTTTCTTCCAAACTTTGATCGTCTGTCACCGTGCCAGCCACGGCTTCAAATTCGCTCAGGTTTGGCGTCAGCAGGCTGGCGCCACGATAGCGTTCAAAATCCGTCCCTTTGGGATCCACCAAGGTGGTCACGCCGGCTTGATTCGCCGCTTGGATCAATAATTGCACCTGCGCCAATGCACCTTTGGCATAATCCGATAAGATCATCGCCTGCGCCTTGGGTAAGGCGGCTGTCACTTTTGTCAGCATTGGGGTGAGATCCACGCCCGCAAATCCCTCCTCGAAATCGAGCCGGATCAACTGCTGATTACGGCTCATCACCCGTAACTTGGTGATGGTTGGATGCGAGTCCAGCGCCACAAAGTCACAATTGACGTTTAAAGAATCCAGGGTTTGGGTTAACGCATCCGCTTGTTCGTCCTTGCCTGTCAAACCAATTAACTGGGTATGTCCCCCTAAAGCAGCGATGTTCATCGCCACGTTGGCAGCCCCACCAGGGCGCTCTTCCGTTTGATTGATTTTGACCACAGGCACGGGCGCCTCTGGTGATATACGTCCGGTGGGACCATACCAATAGCGGTCAAGCATCACATCACCGACAACCAGAACATTGGCTTGGTTATAATCAGGCAGGCTGAGTTTCATCTGGATCTCCGAATACTGTCGTTACTGAGCGATAGTAGCATAGCCAAAAACCAAATGGGGCGCGTACAGGCGTGCGCTGCGCACAATCTCAACATCCATCGGGCAGACAAGCACAGGACAGCTCCTGTAATTTACTCTACAATGTGGCGCGTGCCTGACGGCCGGTTTCATTTTTGTTTTTACGAGTCATTGACGCTATGAGCGATTTTTCACCGCCAAAATTTCACATTGGATTTCTTCACCCTCGATATCTTCACACTTGGCTCGGGGTGGGACTCATGTACCTAGCCAGCTGGCTTCCCTACCGCGTTCAGTTTTACGCGGGGCGCGGGCTTGGTCGGCTGATGCATACGCTGATGAAAAGGCGTGTGAAGATCGCCGATCGTAATCTGGCGTTGTGTTTCCCTGAAATGAGTCCTGCCTCGCGTCAGGCGATGGTGAAAGAGAACTTTGCCAACTCTGGCTTGGCCCTTTTTGAAACCTGTATGGCATGGTTTTGGCCTTCTTGGCGCATCAAAAAACATGTGGTCTATGAGGGCCTAGACCAACTTAAACACCTAGAAAGTCAGGCGCAAGGTGTGCTCTTAATCGCTGTACACTCGATGAACTTAGAACTGGGGGCACGTGCCTTAGGTGAGGTCACTCCTGGCGTGGGTGTGTACCGCCCTAACAATAATCCTGTTTATGATTGGTTCCAGCACCGTGGCCGGACGCGACACAATGGCGTCATCGACAGGAAAGACGTTAAAACCATGATTCATCATCTCAAACAAGGCGATAGGATGTGGTATGCACCGGATCATGACTATGGGCGACGCCGTTCAACCTTTGCGCCATTATTCGCCGTTGAGAAAGCGTGTACGACCACAGGGACGAGCTTATTCGCACACGCAGGTCACGCTGCTGTGGTACCGTTTTCGATTGTGAGAGATCGACGCGGTGGTCAGTACCGGATAACCATCCATTCTCCGCTGCAGGACTTTCCCAAGGACGCCGATGCGGCTGCCGTTGTCACCAATCGCGCGGTTGAGCAGTTAATCCTACAAGCGCCGGAGCAATATATGTGGTTACACCGACGCTTTAAAACACGCCCTGAGGGCGAGCCATCGCTTTATTGAGCATCGCACGCGGATCGCTGATTTACGACGCCTTTTCTGTCGCTAACCATTGTTGCCAAGCTTGCATCACGGCATCGCGTTCGTCGAGGAATGCACTGGCTTCGACCTTGCCACTCTCTCCCGCCAAGTGGCTACGATGCAATGCATTGCGCATGCGGGTATACGCCGATTTCAGGCGCTCTGCTTGTGCCATCGTCATCACGCCAAGCTCGCCTGCTTGCTCAAAAATGCGTGCGTTATCGCTGTAACGGGTTAACGCAGGTTGTGTGGCACTGTTGCCGAGCACCAGGTATTGCGCTAAGAACTCAATATCCGTGATCCCACCAGCGTCTTGTTTGATAGAGAAGGTATCGTTTTGCCCTGTCGCTTTATGCTGACGCATTTTTTCACGCATACCACTGACTTGCTCGCGCAGTGTGTTCTGATCGCGCGAGGCCGATAAAATGCGATGCCGCACCTGTGCAAAGCCAGACCCAAGGTCGGGATCGCCGTCGATCATCCGCGCGCGAACTAACGCTTGGTGCTCCCACGTCCAGGCTTCGTTTTGTTGATAATCCGCGAAGGCCTCTAGCGTGCTCACCAGCATCCCTGAGGTACCTGATGGGCGAAGGCGCGTGTCGATTTCATACAAAATCCCAGACGGAGTGCGGGTGGAGAAAAGATGCACAATGCGCTGCGCCAAACGCAGATAAAATTGCCGGCCATCAATCACTTTTCGCCCATCAGTCTCAACATCCGCCGGGCAGTCATGGAGAAAAACCACGTCGAGATCGGAATTGTAACCCAGCTCCCAGCCCCCTAACTTGCCGTAACCAATCACCGCAAAGCCACGTCCCTCTCGCTCGCCTAAGTGTGTCGGTTGGCCATATTTTTCCACCATCTGGTGCCAGGCCTGATTGACCACCGCCTCAACAATCGCCTCGGCCAAGTAAGTCAAATGATCACTGACCCGCATCACCGGTAAGACACCGGCAATATCAGCGGCGGCAATTTTTAATAGTTGCACTTGCTTGAACTGACGTACGGCCTCCATCTGCTGCTCCATGTCCTCAACCGGGATCCGTGCCAGGTAATCGCGTAATTCGCTGCGATACGCATCGGGCGCAAGAGGTTGATACAAGTGGGTCAGATCCAGCAGCTCGTCGAGCAACAAGGGATAACGTGCCAGCTTTTCCGCCACCATGGGGCTGGCGGTACAAAGCCGAAGGACTTGATCAATCGCCCCCGGATGTTCATCTAATAACTCTAAATACGTTGTCCGAGTGGCAATATTTAATACTAAATGGGTAATGTGCGGCAGAACCTGTTGAGGCTCAGGCAAGGTTAATAATTTACTTAACAACACCGGCATCAGACGATTGACCACCTCACGGCCACGTGGGCCAACGGTCCGTTTCGCAAGCTCTTGCTTAAACGTTAATAATTGCTCAGCAATATTGGTCTCCGGCACATCCAACCCTGTGAGGATCAATTTAGCGTTGTCGACATCGCGCGCCATCGCCCATAGATCGTGATACTCACTATCAACATCCATGTCGTTATCTTGTTCATCTTCGCCAATTAAGCCAGAGAAAACCTGATTGACCGCCTGCATGTGCCGCGCGATCTCCGCATGTAAACTCGCCCAATCTTTGCTCCCCATGGCGAAGGAGAGACGATCCCGATCAAGCGCGTTATCGGGCAAGGTCTGCGTTTGTTTGTCATCAATGGCCTGCAATAAGTTCTCGACCCGACGCAAATAGCAGTAGGCTGCTTTTAACTGACTGACTTCAGCGGCTGGCAGTAACGCCAGTTCTTCTATCGCATCCAAGGTTTCCAGTAAGCCACGCTGACGTAAGCTGGGCTCTCGCCCCCCACGAATTAATTGGAAAGATTGTGCAATAAATTCAATTTCTCGAATGCCACCCGCACCCAGTTTAATATTATCCGTCAGTCCACGCCGACGTACTTCTCGTTGAATTAACTGCTTCATCCGCCTTAAAGCTTGTATCGCGCTAAAATCGATATAGCGTCGAAAGACAAAAGGACGCAGCATTTGTCTAAGCGTTTGATAACAGTCGTATTGCTCTTTGCCCATCACCCGTGCTTTAACCATGGCGTAACGCTCCCAATCACGCCCTTGTTCTTGGTAGTAATCTTCCAAGGCAGAAAAGCTCATCACCAAAGGCCCACTGTCGCCAAATGGGCGCAATCGCATATCAACGCGATAGCAAAAACCATCGACGGTAGGCTGATCGAGCGCTTTTATCAGCTTTTGACCCAGTCGCGTAAAGAATTGGGCATTGGCGATACTGCGCCTTGCTCCCTGAGTATCTCCATTTTCGGGATAAGTAAAAATCAAATCGATATCGGAAGAAAAATTGAGCTCACCGCCTCCCAATTTCCCCATCCCGAGGATCAACATAGGCTGAGGGTCGCCATCTGGGCTCATTGGCGTGCCCCAATCATAGCAACAACGCTGATATAACCAGTGATAAGCACTGAGGATCTGCGCCTCAGCCAAAGCCGATAAATGCTGTAAACTCGCCTCTACTGGCCACTGCTGATGAATATCGCGCCAAGCAATCCACACAAGTTCACGTTGCCGACACAAACGTAGTTGACGATGGAATTCATGCTCATCATTCACCGTCTCAAGCGCTGCCGTCAGTTCTGGTTGATAGCAAGCCTCGCGTGATACATCGCGGTGATGTTGATAAAGCCATTGCAACAATCCGTCAGTGTGCGTGAGCGCAGAGGCAATAAAATCGCTGCATACCAATGCCTTTTCCAGCTGGTCGCGGGCGGGTCCTTGCCATTGGTCAAGTGCTTGGGGGGCGAATTCAGCCAATTGTGTCCAATGTTGATTCAGGTTGGCGGAAAGGGAGTCAGACAGCACCATGGGCATTCCTTTTGATAATTCCTTCATTTGACACTAACAAAAACGGCTCACTCATGCAGTGAGCCGTTATCTTTATCGGGACGTGAAGGGACAACGATTACACTTTAAAGGCATCGATCTTGTCTTTCAGTGACTGAGCGCTTTGCTCGACCATTTCAGCCGTTTCATGCAGCTCGCTCGCCACCGTCACTGACGCCTGAACCAAGTCTTTAACATTGGTGAGGTTTTGATTCATTTCACCGGCCACCGAGGCTTGTTGCTCTGCCGACGAGGCAATTTGGAAGTTCATATCATTCAGTGATTGGATTTGAGTAACAATTTGCTCTAACTCGCCACCTGCCTGACTCACCGAGTCTACCCCGGCACTCGCCTCCGTCACACTGCGATCCATCAGTCCCACCGCTTTTCGTGCACTTTGCTGCAGTTGGGTGATCATATCTTGAATTTCAACCGTCGCTTCTTGGGTATGTTGTGCCAGCTTACGCACTTCATCCGCCACAACCGCAAAGCCGCGTCCTGTATCCCCCGCCCGGGCAGCTTCAATCGCGGCGTTAAGCGCCAATAGATTGGTTTGCTCTGAGATGCCTTGAATGGTCACCACCACAGTACCAATTTTCTCCACTTGCGCGTCGACCTGACCGACGACTTGTGATGACTCACTAATGTCATTTGATAGCGCATTGATGGTATTAATGGTGGTGCTAACATGCACTTGGCCACTGCTGGCTTGCTGACTGGAGCTTTCGGTCGCTTTAGCTGCTTCTCGGGTATGCTCTGCGACCGTTTGCACGGTGGCGCTCATTTCACTCATGGCTGACGCCAGTTGATCCATTTCATCGAACTGCTCTTTCGACGATTCTTTGGTTTCCGACATGCTAATGGTCATGATCTCGGCCAGAGACGACAGATCGTCTGACGCTTGTCGCTGCGCTTGAATCACGTCGACCAATTGCCGACGAGACGTTTCCAGCTCGCGCGCAAGATCGCCAAACTCGTCTTGGCTATTCATTTCAATCGGCTCACTCAAATCGCGCTTCGCCAACGCACGAATCCTATCGGTCAGGTAGTTGATTTGGCGCAGCATGATGTTAGATCCACCCAGCAAGATCACCATAAAAGACACAATCATTACCGCAGTCTGCCACGCTACTTTGATGATATAATCTTGGTAATACGCTTGCGCTTGAGATGTGGGTTGCGAGGCGACTAACCACCAATCGCTGTTGCCTACAGGCACGGCATACCCATGTTGCCCGCCATCATAGACGGTGTAACTGAACGGCTGTGACTGATTGATAAAAAGCTCAGTAATATCAGCATCAGAGGTGTCATCCGGCACACGCAATTGCTCAAATTGTCGCATGGAGGGGTGCGCCCAAATCTGACGCGTCTCGTCATTGACTAAAAATAAATACGCGCCTTCACTGAACGCATTGTTCATGGTGTCGACCGTCTCTCGCATCAGACGCTCTCCGTCCGGTTGCTCGATCAATGTGCCAGTCATCGCGGCACTGGAACGGGCAAGTTCTTGGGTCTGGCTTAAGGTGAAATCAATGACGGATTGGCGAAATGTATTGGCGTCCCACATCTGCTTGCCGACCAAAATAATGGTGCTAAAGACCATAAGAATCACGAGTTTTGGAACCAAGCGCAGATTGGTAACGGGTTTTTCCCACGCATAGAAGGTATGTTTAGCCATAATCCTGAAAGCTCCATGACCGCTATCAAGCCAACTGAGTGACCTAAACAAACGGACGATTATTGATACTAGGTGATGTTATATCGACAAACACCACGTTGGCTGAATCCTTGTTTACCGTATTTGTGAAATTTAACCACAAACACTGCCCACAATGATCACTTAATCAAATTACCATGTGACGTGTAAGCCGTTTATAACGCAAAAACCATCAACATAGATTGATCTTGACTGGCTTTTTACTGAGTCAACGTCGAGACCAAAGGCGCCATGGCGATGCATACAGACACATCTTATTTGCATAACCGATTTGGCTAAAAAAAGCAGCCATCTGGCTGCTTCTACTTATTCTCTTACACTTTTTAGCGTCGCTTATTCTTGCCAATAAGGCGTGAGACGTAAGCCTGTTTGGCGGCTTTGCGTCATCGCATGAAAAAGTGATTCTTCTTTTCTCGCTAACCACTTTTCCGCTTGTTGCTTATCGTCGTTATCGTCAATCGCTGCAACTAAATCGCGTACTGGCTCAAGTAGCCGAAGTTCCTCTATACCTTGCAGTAAATCTAGCCAAGGCAGTCGAAACGCTTTACGGCGACTTTTATCAAAGAGTGACGCCAAGCAGGTCCCTAACACCAAGTTGCGTTGCAGACGTGGATACTGATCAAAATACTCATGCCTTGTCAGTGTCTTACTCTCGTCAAAGGCATCAAGGAGCTCATGCCAAGATTCAGGTAATGCCTTATCGGCCAGGGTTTGAATCGGTTGCGCTAATTTATCCGCTGCTTTTTCATCTAAAAACGGCTGCCAACCTTTAGAGAGAATCCAACGACTTAAATCAAGCAACAGATTGCAGTAGCGAGAGGTATGAAGTAACGCCACGATATCCTCGCGCTCCGGCAACTGAGTTTGCTCAGCTTTCAGCGTTTTGACCATCATTTTTCGGGCATGAAGTTTGCGCAGGTATTGGCCTTTATCTTCACACAAGCGTGCATTCGCCCACGCATCATCCAGCCAAGCGAGTTCGCCATCAAACCATTGCAACTCTTGACGCAATAATGTGCTCGCTCGTCTCGGCAACACGCTGCCGAATAGAACGAAGGCTTGGCGGATCAGTAATACCGCGTAGCGAATTTCCTGCAGCGCATCAAGCGACTCTCGCTCTATGTAGATTTGTTCGTGGTAATGCCAGTGGCTGAGCGCGTGCTCAAGAATTCGAATGAGCGCTTTCTCTTGCGTATCGTCGGCGCTCAGTTTGACGATAGACAGCGCTTTGACCGGATCGCCTTGATAGCCAGTGGCTAAGCGGTAGCCTCGCGCGGCTTTACTCAAATTTCCCAGTCGCAGTCCTCCCTCATCGGCAAGGTTGCGCGCCAATGAAAATAAGGCATCGGTTTGCCCCGAAATAAGCTCTAGCTCGACCTCAGAAATCACATCTTTATCACCGGCTTCGGTTGAGACTTCACCCTGATCGCTGGCTAACTCTATTTGACTCCCGTCGTCAGTGGCTAAGAGCCACTGTTGGCGGACAAAGTCGGTGGAAAAGAGCGGCTGAATCGACTGACTCAGTGCATCAATATTGACACTATCAGGCCATGCATCGATCGGGATCAAAGAAAGGTCGGGCTCAGGTCCATTAAGCTCAGCGTTGTATTCTGGGCGCTGATGCAGCCCAGCTACCACCCGGCCAGCGGTTTTGAGCGTTTGAATATAAACACCATCAAAACAACGCACACGCAAACCGATATCGTGTTCGCGTAGGGTAAAATCTGGCGTATCGAAGTAGATGTTGCCCAGCTCACGCTGGCTTTGCTGTAGCTGCTTTACACTGACAATCTTATCGCGGATGCGGTGAGGGAAGTCAGAAGAGACAAAAAATTTGAGCTCTATCTCAGTGTCCATACGGGTACCTATAGCCAATTGCCTGACAAGGATATGAACAATTGATCTTGTCGGCAAGGACTATAACCACCAGTCTTGATCAAACGCACTGCGGCATAGATCACAAAAGCTGTTTCTTTAGCCAATGTTCTGCGCTACCATTCGCCGCTCCGATATACCATCGTTGAACGTTTAGCCTCCACTCTTTGCCCTTTGGGCGTGAGGCAACCAGGTAGATTACGGCTATGCCAGTCAATACAATTGTTGGGCTATTCGCAAAAAGCCCCATAAAACCTCTGCAACGCCACGTCAATCGTGTCAATGATTGCTGTGAGCTACTGATCCCGTTTTTCCATGCTTGCGAACAGCAAGATTGGGAAAAGGCGAATCAACTCCGTCACCAAATCTCTGAGATAGAGAAAGATGCTGACACCCTGAAGCGCAATATCCGACTCAAGTTGCCCCGCGGTTTGTTTATGCCCGTTGATCGGACGGACATGCTCGAGTTACTGACTCAGCAAGACAAATTGGCAAACTTGTCCAAAGATATTGCCGGCCGAGTGATCGGCCGCCAGCTTCGTATGCCCCCAGCAATGAATACCGCTTTCATTGCTTATGTACAACGGTGCCTAGATGCAGCCGCTCAAGCACGTCGGGTGATTAATGAGCTCGAAGAACTGCTTGAGACTGGATTTAAAGGACGCGAAGTCACCTTAGTGGCCGAAATGATTCATCAGTTGGATGTGATTGAAGATGATACTGACTCAATGCAAATCCAGCTTCGCCAGGCATTGATGGCGGTGGAACAGGAATACAATCCTGTCGACGTCATGTTCTTGTACAAAATCCTCGAGTGGGTCGGCGAAATTGCTGATCAAGCGCAACGTGTCGGTGCGCGCTTAGAGGTCATGCTTTCCCGTTCCTAACCGAGTGATGTAACAACAAGGTATTACAATGGAAATCCTGATGAATCACGGGACCATTCTTATTATGGTCGCCGCGGCTTTTGGTTTTTTAATGGCAATTGGTATTGGTGCCAATGATGTCGCCAACGCAATGGGCACGTCTGTGGGCTCTAAAGCGCTAACCATCAAGCAAGCCATTATTGTTGCCATGATTTTTGAATTTGCCGGCGCTTATTTAGCTGGCGGTGAAGTCACAGATACCATTAGAAAAGGTGTTATCGATACCAGTCTCTATGCCGATCAACCGTTAGAATTGGTCTTTGGCATGATGTCCGCTCTGCTCGCAGCGGGTACTTGGCTGCTCCTTGCCTCCTATATGGGCTGGCCAGTCTCCACTACCCATTCTATAATTGGCGCGATCATTGGCTTTGCTTGCCTATCGGTTGGCTCTGAGGCCGTCGATTGGCATACCGTCCAAGGTATCGTTGGCAGTTGGGTGATCACCCCCTTCATCTCCGGTCTTTTTGCCTACTTTATTTTTCGTAGCGCCCAGCGCCTCATTTTTGACACTGACCGCCCCGTACTCAATGCAAAACGTTTTGTCCCCATTTATATGTTCCTTACCGCGTTTATTATTGCGATGGTGACCATTAAAAAAGGGCTCAAGCATGTTGGCTTACATTTGACCACGTTAGAGTCAGTTAGTGCGTCAATTGTCTTGTCTGCACTGGTGATGTTTTTTGGCGTGTATTACATCTCTAGACAATATCGCGGCGATGAGAGCCAAGGTTTTCAAGGCGTTGAGCGGATATTTAGCTTACTCATGGTCGTCACAGCGTGTGCCATGGCTTTCGCGCATGGCTCAAACGACGTTGCCAATGCCATTGGTCCCCTTTCAGCGATTGTCGCGACCGTGCAAAACCTCGGTACTGTGGCAGAAAAAACACACATTGCTTGGTGGATTCTTCCGATGGGCGGTGCCGGCATTGTCATCGGCCTTGCGACCTTGGGGCATCGTGTCATGGCGACCGTTGGCTCAGGAATAACAGAACTCACACCAAGCCGCGGATTTGCCGCGCAATTAGCCACCGCGAGCACAGTCGTTTTAGCCTCGGGGACAGGCTTACCGATTTCGACCACGCAGACATTAGTCGGTGGCGTTCTCGGCGTTGGATTTGCCAGAGGCATTGCCGCACTCAACCTCGGCGTGGTGCGCAATATTGTTGCCTCGTGGCTCATCACTCTTCCAGCAGGCGCTTTATTAGCTGTGATCTTTTACCAAATAATGATCACCTTCTTTGCCTAACAGTCGGCAGCGATGTCAAATCACGGTTAAAAAAAGGGGGGCATGGCTCCCCTTTCTTTTTAGCCTATGSCACTATGCCTAGCAAAGCCGATGTGTCCCACACTGAATAATGCAAAGGACCCCAGACGTGAAACACCTGTATTCTGCTCTCATATTGCTATTCGTTCTCGTCACCGCGCCGCAAGCCATGGCGGAAAACTATATTTCTGATGAATTATTTACCTATATGCACTCTGGCCCGGGTACACAATATCGCATTATCGGCAGTGTTGATGCAGGCGATAAAATCACTGTACTCAAGCGCGACCAAAATGCGGGCTATTCGCAAATTGTCGATAGTCGCGGCCGTAAAGCCTGGGTGAAAAGTGACTTCGTCACCACTCAACCAGGCTTGAAAGAACGTGTACCTGCGCTTGAAGCCGAGCTCAAAAAAGTAAAAACAGCCTTATCGAGTGCACAGGATGATGCCAAAGCGCAACAAAAAGGGTTGGTTGAGTCGCTCAAAAAGCGTAATGCGCAAATCGAGAAGCTAGAAACACACAGCAGCGAACTTAATAAAAAGCTGATTGATGCACAAAATGAAATTCGTGCTTTGCGTGCAAAAATTGATACGCAAAAAGATGACTTATTAATGCGCTGGTTCGCCTACGGCGGCATGGTGGCCGGCGGCGGCTTGCTGTTTGGCCTTGTGCTGCCACATCTTATCCCACGTAAAAAACGTCGTCGTGACGGCTGGGCATAATCAATCTCCGATAAATAGGCTGCGTTTGCAGCCTATTTTATTTAGATCGCCACGTTTATATCGTTTACGTTTTATCCCGCGTTTTTCTATCTCGTCGTTGATGAGCAATCCCGTCGTTGATGAGCAACCCCATCTTTCGTTGGCTAGCTAACGATTAGCCATCCAACGGTAACCATTATCAGCACACGGTGGGCGTGCTGCTACGCTATATGTATACTTCTATGAAGGTATGACTCAGCATCTTTGCTGTTTCTTCACTTTCTGCAACCAAGGAGCTTTGTGTGAAACACTATCTTGTCGGCGGCGCGGTACGCGATGCGTTGTTAAGTTTACCGGTCACGGACAAAGATTGGGTCGTGGTGGGCGCGACAGTGAAGCAAATGCAAGCCTCAGGCTATCAACAAGTTGGCCAAGACTTCCCAGTCTTTTTGCATCCCCAAACGCATCAAGAGTACGCATTAGCACGCACAGAGCGTAAATCGGGCCAAGGCTACACCGGTTTTGTGTGTGACTTTTCGCCAGATATCTCGTTAGAGGCCGATCTTCAGCGGCGTGATCTCACTATAAACGCCATTGCCCAAGATGAAGATGGCACCTTGATTGACCCTTATGGCGGTCAGCAAGATTTACACAACCGGATGTTACGTCATGTCTCGCCCGCCTTTAGCGAAGATCCATTGCGCGTGCTACGTGTGGCACGATTTGCCGCCCGCTTTGCGCCTCTCGGCTTCACCATTGCCGACGATACATTGGCGCTGATGAAAGCGATGGTCGCCAAGGGCGAACTTGCCCATCTCACTCCAGAGCGAGTTTGGCGGGAGTGGGAGAAAGCGCTTGGCAGTGATCGTCCCGATGTGTTTCTTGCTGTGCTGCGCGATTGTGGTGCACTTGCGGTAGTGATTCCTGAAATCGACGCCCTGTACGGCGTGCCGAATCCTGCCAACTGGCACCCTGAGATCGATACCGGCATCCACACTGAAATGGTCAGCCGTTATGCCGCCTCGTTGACCGATGACAAATGCATTCGCTTTGCTGCACAAGTCCATGATCTCGGTAAAGCCCTCACCCCTTCCTCCATCTTGCCCGGCCATCGCGGCCATGGCGATCGCGGGCTGCCGGTGATAAAAGAGCTGTGCGAGCGGCTTAAAATCCCCAATCAATGCAGAGATTTAGCCTTGGTAGTCAGTGCACATCACTCTAAGATCCATAAATGCGATCAACTCAGCCCCGAGCATTGGGTGGTATTATTTAATCAAATTGATGCGTGGCGAAAACCTGAACGGGTTGAGCAATTGGCCTTGGCATGTTTAGCCGATGTGCGTGGCCGCAAGGGACGTGAAAATTATCATTACCCGCAAGCCGATGCCTTACGTGAGCGCTTTGCCTGTGCCGAGAACGTCGATGTAAAGCCGATTGTCGACGCTGGCTTTAAAGGAGCCGCGATTCGTGATGAGCTTCATCGCCAACGCATTCAGGCGATTGCGGCATGCGCTGCGCCAAGCGATCAGCAAATCGCGGGGACACCCTATTAACGAAACTCACGCGACGTGACCGACAAGGTGGTGAGCTTAGGGGTAAGGTCAATCAACTTACCGGCAATTACATGCACCACCTCACCCTGACGCTCGACAATGCCATGCACTTTCAACACCGTGGCTTGCATAAAAGCACGGGATTGCGCCCGTGCCGTCCCCGCCCAGACCACCACATTAATATTGCCGGTATCATCTTCCAAGGTGACAAAGGTTACACCACTGGCGGTACCTGGTGATTGCTTGCCCGTCACCACGCCCGCCACCGCGACCCAGCTTTGCGGCGCACACTGTGATAACTCAACGCCGCGGGTAAAACGGCCCAGCGTGCCGGCTTGCGCCATCAAACGAATAGGATGATCGGTGAGCGACAGCCCCAAGGCCGCGTAATCTTCAATCACGTTCTGCCACTGGGAAGGCGAATGAGGCAAGACAACCTCATCGTCACTGGTGGCCAGTAGCGGCAGTTGCCGCTGCTGATCCATCAGTGCCCAGCGCGCCTGATAGCGATTGCCAGTCAGCGCCGCCAATGCGCCACTGCTGGCTAGAGCTTGATAGGCATCGTGGTCAAGGTTAATTTCTTGCAGTGCCGACAAAGACGCAAACCCCGACTCTGGACGATGGACCAGCAATCGGTCTATCGCCGCCGCACTCAATCCTTTGACTAATCGCAATCCCAGCCGCACGCCCCAGTGATCGTCGACCTTTTCTAAGCAATGATCCGCCCCCGAGTGTTGCACACAAACCGGCAACACAGGCACCTGATGGCGAGTGGCATCTTGCATCAGTTGTGACGGCGAGTAAAACCCCATCGGCTGGCTATTGAGCAAGGCGGTATAAAACGCGGCGGGATAATAATGCTTCAGCCACGCCGATACATAGGCCAAGACCGCAAACGACGCCGAGTGGCTTTCAGGGAAACCATAATCACCAAAACCACAGATTTGCCGGTAAAGCTGCTCGGCAAAGTCGGCGCGATAGCCACGCGCGGTCATCCCAGTAATCAATTTGTCGCGAAACGGCGCCAGTCCACCCTTTTTCTTCCATGCGGCCATCGCAGGACGCAGCTGATCCGCTTCGCCACCAGAAAAACCGGCGGCCACCATCGCCAGTTTGATCACCTGCTCTTGAAAAATGGGCACTCCAAGCGTACGCGCCAGCACTTGCTCAACCGCTTTGGACGGGTAGCTCACCACTTCTTCCCCATCACGGCGCTTTAAATATGGATGCACCATGTCACCTTGAATCGGGCCGGGGCGGACAATGGCAATTTGAATCACCAAATCATAATAACAAGCCGGTTTGAGCCGCGGTAGCATACTCATTTGTGCCCGTGACTCAATTTGAAATACCCCTACGGTATCGGCGTGCTGAATGCGCGCAAACACCCCCGGATCATCGCCTTGTTGAGTGATCGCCGCCAAACTCAAGCGAGGGCCACCGGCTTGAGCAATCAAATCAAAGGTACGTCGAATCGCGGTGAGCATGCCCAGTGCCAGTACGTCGACTTTCATCAGATGCAGCGTTTCCAGATCGTCTTTATCCCACTGGATCACCGTCCGCTCTGCCATCGCCGCATTTTCCACCGGCACCAACTCATACAAAGGCCCATCTGCAATCACAAAGCCACCGACATGCTGAGAAAGGTGGCGCGGAAAGCCGATCAATGTCTGGGTAAGCGACAGCCATTGTTGGCTTTTCGCGCTTTTAGGATCCAGGCCCAACTGTTGAAGTTGCTGCGTCCAAGACTGAGTTTTATCGCGCCGATTGAGGTTTTGAATAAAAAAATCAATCTGGCTAGCGGGGATCGCCAACGCTTTGCCCACATCACGCAGTGCACTTTTAAGCCGATAACGGATCACGGTTGCCGCTAAGGCAGTCCGCTCACGGCCATATTTTTGATACAAATACTGGATCACTTCTTCACGGCGCTGGTGCTCAAAGTCCACATCAATATCCGGCGGCTCGTCGCGCTCTTTACTAATAAAGCGCTCAAACAGCACATCGACTTTGCACGGATCCACCGCGGTGATCCCTAAGCAATAACACACCACCGAGTTCGCCGCCGAGCCGCGCCCTTGGTATAAGATCCCACGCGATTGAGCAAAGCGCACCAGATCGTAAATGGTCAAAAAGTAATACGGGTAATCGAGCGCCTCGATAAGCGCGAGCTCTTTTTCAATGATGGCTCCCACGTCACTGGATACCCCATTGGGGAAACGCTGCTGTGCGCCTTGCTTGACCGCGTCACGCAGATACGCCATCGCAGACTCGCCGGTTGGCACCACTTCTTTGGGGTAGCTGTATTTGAGGCTCGCCAAGGAGAACTGACACTGAGCGGCAATCTTGGCACTTTCCGCTAGCCACTCGGGTGGGAATAGAGTCTGTAACTTAGATAGCGGGCGTAAAGCCCGCTCTGCATTGGGCAATAAAGTCTGCCCCAATTCAGCCACAGGCTGACGATGCCAAATCGCGGTTAAAGTATGATGTAATGCTAGTCGCTCAGGGTGATGCATCTGCACATCACCACACGCTGTCACACAAAGTTGATACTGGCTTGCCAGCATGCGACAGTGCGCCAGATACGGATGATCGTGTTCTGCTAAATCGCGGCGCACAGCCAGGTACAAGCGCTCAGCATGATAACGCAGCAGCCACGTTGCCCAGTGATGATCACTCTCCGCGCCACTGGGTAGCCATAGCACCAAGCCATGGCGTATCGACATCAGATCCCACTCGCTCAGCTGGTAATCGCCTTTGTGACTGCGCCGCCGCGCATTGGTGATAATCCGACACAGCTCTTGATAAGCCGCTTGGGTGGGACACAGTAGAACAATATCTAACGCGTGCAGGCGAAAGCGACTGCCAATGATCAGCGAAAGCTGCGGATAATCACGCTGAGCTTGATACGCACGCACCACACCTGCGACCGAGCATTCATCGGTGATCGCGAGCGCTTGATAGCCCAATGCCGCCGCTTGCGCCACCAGCTCTTCTGGGTGTGAGGCGCCCTCAAGAAAGGAAAAGTTGCTGCAACATACCAGCTCGGCATACGTACTCATCGCTTCACCCCTAACTAAACCAGCCGTGTAAAAACCAAGTTTGCTCTGGCGTGCGAAACACCCACAACCATTGCTGCTGGGCATTTTGGGCAATAAAGTAATCGCGCTGGATAGGCGCATCTTCCCACCAGCCCGTGACAATCCGCTCCGGCCCTTCACGTAAGGTGACCTTACCCACCAGTGGCGTAGGCTGCGGCAATAATAAACTTGGACGCGGGCGCGTCGGCGCCGACGTTAGCTGAGTAACGCGTTGATGGTGCGGTAGGTACTGACTCGCGGCCTCGGGACGGTGATGATCCACATACGCTAACCGCATAACCGCCTCCTCCCCTAATCGGGCCGCCAGAGTCGCGACCAACTCATCGCGGCTTTGATCACCTTGCTGCGGGCTAAACAGATCCACTTGGCCGGGTTGATGGCAATTGATGTGCGTGACAGCCACACTCACCGCCGTTACTGGCTGGCTTACTTGCCATGACGCCAGGCGTAAACGCACCAACGCCATCCAGCGATCGGGGTCTTTCTCACCATACGCGGCCATTACCGGCAGGGTTTCTTCGCATCCATCACGCAAGCTAAACCCCAACGTCAGCGCGGGGGTGCAAGCACTACGTTGCTCAAGAAAGTGGCACAGTGCTGATACCAAGTTATCGATGATCGGCAATAAATGGGCTTGCTCACTAAGCTCAAACAACAAGACCTGCTGCTGAAAAAATTGCAGCGGTGGCTGAAAATAATTCAGTGGCGTCGGCTTATCGCCACTCACTTCGGCAAGATAATCCACCACTGTGCGCGGAAAACGTCGCATCAGCGAAGCGGTGGGCAAGGCGACAAGCTCACCTAACTGAGAGAAGCCTAGACGCGTAAACTGGGTTTTCACCGTCTCCGGTAAAGGGGCAGCGGCCAACGGCAATTGCTGCAACGCTGCCTGCAAATGCTCGGGGTCGGTACTGACCTTGCCTGCGTGACCATACGCCATAAGCTCGGCGGCACGCGGCGTTTGGCCCACACCAGCCTGATAACGGATGCCATTTTCAACCAACGTTTGAGTCACTGCCTGCCATAGCGGGGGAAACCCTTGATATAGCGCCAACATCGGTGAAACGTGTAGCCATAAACCTTTAGGCGGATTAAGACTGATTTCCGCGACTAACGGATAAAGCTGTGTGGCGAGCTGCTCAAGCGCGGACTGCTCTTTCTTCGCGCAATAAGGGTAGACCGCAAGCTGATGACAGTTAACTGCCGCCGCCCCTAACCCCATACCGGTATTCAGACCGTGTGTGTTAGCCGCCACAGAGAGCTGCACTAAACGGCCTTCTTGCTCGTTGACCAGTCCCACTGCCTGCTCAGGTGACGGCACATAGAGGCTATCTAACAACAAGCTCGGGCAATGTAGGTACAGCCACAGAGTCATCACGCTTGCTCCCGCTGTTGCCGTGAGGGAAAGGCGAGCAAATTATCTGCGCTGCTCGGCCAAGTCACTAACGCGGGCCATTGCTCGCGCCAATCGAGGGTAAACGGGGCCGGTGGCCATTGGCCGCGACAATAGCGCACCGTGACTGTCACGCCACACGCGGAAGGGGCCAGCGCCACACTTAAATCAACAGGCAAGGTCAATGAATACGATTGCTGACGGCGCAACAACACCACCGCACATTGACCATGTTCGGCCGCCAGTTTTAAGCGTTTGACTTGCCCAATCGTGATCGAAGATGGCCATAACACTACCGCCTGACACGCACCACTGCGCGCCGCTTGCTCGGCTGCCCACAGCGCATGTTGATCGCTGTCGGGATACACTAGCAAGGTGTTTTCTGTCGGATAACCTTGCTGATGCAACATTGCCGCATTAATGCCGACCGGAGGACGGATCCAGGCGATCTCTTTACCGGTAGCGCGATACAGCGCAGGCAACACTAGCCGCAGCTCACCAACGCCAAAATCACTGATGATATCCGTCACCCCTGGCGTAGGGATCCCACCCAGACGCTGATCAAACGCGGCATAACCGGTCGCTTGCTTATCGGGTAACTCAGCCATTAGCGGACGCTGACTAGCACGCCATAGGCCGTGTTGTTGGGCTAATTGTTCGAGCGTTTTCATCATTAAAATACCTGTATATATATACAGTATATTTAACTTTCGTCGCGCTGCAAGAGAAAGAAAAAGAAAAAACCGGTGCACGCCCTATAACCGGTTGATAAAAAAACGCCCCCTAAAAAGGAGCCGACTTTCTTGGTGGGATGTTGTGTCTGATAAGGTATAAAGCGCTAAGGGGACTCCGTATATATATACAGTATATTTAACTTTCGTCGCGCTGCAAGAGAAAGAAAAAGAAAAAACCGGTGCACGCCCTATAACCGGTTGATAAAAAAACGCCCCCTAAAAAGGAGCCGACTTTCTTGGTGGGATGTTGTGTCTGATAAGGTATAACGCGCTAAGGGGACTACATCGCTGAAATAGGCGTCTTCACCGATTGAGACGAGGCGAGCATTACTTGGTTACGTCCTCGGTGCTTAGCGCGATACATCAACACATCTGCCGCATGAATCAAAGCATCAAGCTCTAACGCGTCCATATCATCGGTAACATCACTGGCAATGATTGCACCGATACTGACCGTTACCCGTATCTCAGCACCGTCAAACTCAAACACACTATCCGCCACATCGCAGCGAATATGGTTCGCTATTTCAATCAAGGCATCTAAATTTGGCGTTGGACAGAGTACACAGAACTCTTCGCCTCCCAGACGTGCTGCAGCGCCTTTTTTGACTAATCGCTTTAGGTAGCTGGCAAGGTGTACCAACACTTTATCGCCTTGCATATGCCCGTAGGTATCGTTGACTTGTTTGAAATGGTCAAGATCAATCAGGATCAATCCCATTTCTTGCTGACGGCTAAGTTTGGGCTTTTGACGTGAAAAGTAAGCGTCTAAACCACGACGGTTTAACAGCTGCGTTAAAGGATCCGTATTAGCAAACTCTCGCAGACGTGAATTGGCTTGGCGCAGCGCAACAGTCCGCTTATACACCATACGCTTTAGAATAAAAATATAGGTCACCGCGCCTAATAGCACCGCAAGAGCGACACTCGGGATAAGCCAAGTGGGATAGGCTTCGACGCGTTCAGTATTAATCCATTTTTGTTTAATACGCAGTAACTCTTGTGCGGGGATGTTATCAATGCCGGCACGTACCTCGTTCAGTAGTGCTTGATTACCTTTAGGTACTGCTGCATAAATTGGACGGGTATAAAGAACCTGCTCCGCGACAAATGCCAGCGGTTTTCCTTGAGTCAGAAAGTAAAAGCTGGCGACCTGACTATCTGCCACAAGGGCTTGGATTTCACCCTCTAGCGCGGCCGCAAATAAATCCTCGTTATTCACAAAGCTACGTTGCTCCACTTGCGGATAGTGCTTGGCTAAGAACGAGGATTCATAACTTTCTGCTACCACACCAACGACTTGATCTGCCGCTAAAGGCTTAGTAACCGCACTGCCGGGTTGGTTTTGCAAATACAAAGAGCCATTAATATTAAAAATTGGCGTCGTAAAATCTAAAAAGCGCTCACGTTCAGGCGAACGTAATAAACCAGCATGCACACGATTACCACCTTCTCGCATGTAAGAGAGGGTTTCAGGCCAATCTAACAGAACAAATTGAATGGATTCATGATTGTATTTGGCATAAGCCTGCCAGAAATCGATCAACAGCCCTTTGGGCTGACCTGAGTCGGATAAATAGCTATAAGGCTTCCACACTGACGAATGCGCAACGACTAGTATGTCTTTTTCTTCTGACAGATACGCGTCGTCAGCCCATGCAAACGTACTTGCATACGTGCAGGCTATAAGCAGCATCCCTGTCAAAAACCGTAAAATACGCGCAAACATTGTTAGGCAGCCCATGAAAAGAGTCTTGATGGTAGATAAATTCTTACAGAACGCAAAAGACTTAATAAAAAAGCATGATCCAGTTCAAATTGGAAGCCAGATCACACCATATAATGTCAAGTTAGACATTAACGGTATAGAAACCAAACAAAAAGGAATACGTCGTATGGTAAAGGAGCGCGCGTCAACAGAAAGCGTAATCAATACAAAAATATCTTACCCCCTCACTCACCTGTCATGCTGTTGTAATGATTTAAATCGGTAGTTGTGGTAAATTTACGCGCCCAAATGGAGAAAGGGGCTTGGATATTCAGATCGCGTGCTTTAAGTCTTCTAATCGATAGTGGCTTTATTGCCCGTGATCAACATAGATCATTACAGACCATCTATACTCACAGGTGATAAACAGTGATGTTACCCCAGCTATCCTAGTTGCGGTAACGCCATTGAAAAATGCAGAGGTTTCGCTTTCACAGCTACTTGAGCAAAAAGTGCGTGGTAAAATTACACTTTTTCAGTGTGTTGTGAGAAAGCACCAAGCTTATGTTTCAATTTTTGACCGGAGAAATGTGTCGATGAAAAAGACCAAAATCGTATGTACGATTGGCCCAAAAACCGAATCTGAAGAGATGCTGACTCAGCTTGTTGAAGCTGGTATGAACGTCATGCGCCTTAACTTCTCACACGGTGACTATCAAGAGCACGGTGCTCGTATTGCTAACCTACGTAACGTGATGAAGCAAACGGGTAAACAAGCCGCTATCTTGCTGGATACTAAAGGTCCGGAGATCCGTACGGTAAAACTAGAAAATGGCGACGACGTCATGCTAGAAGCCGGTCAAACCTTCACTTTCACCACAGACACCTCTGTCGTGGGCAATAAAGATCGCGTTGCGGTCACTTACGAAGGTTTACCTCAGGATCTAAAAGCGGGTAATACTGTCTTAGTCGATGATGGTCTGATTGAGATGGAAGTACTAGAAACGACTGAAAAAGAAGTGGTTTGTAAAGTACTGAACAATGGCGAGCTAGGTGAAAACAAAGGCGTTAACCTGCCAGGCGTTTCCGTTAGCCTTCCGGCATTGGCAGAAAAAGACAAGTCTGACCTTAAGTTCGGCTGTGAGCAAGGTGTTGATTTTGTTGCCGCTTCATTTATCCGTAAAAAAGAAGACGTGGAAGAAATCCGCGAGCTACTCGCCCAAAACGGTGGCAGCGACATCAAAATCATCTCTAAAATCGAAAACCAAGAAGGTGTCGACAACTTTGACGCTATCTTAGAGGCCTCAGACGGCATCATGGTTGCTCGTGGTGATCTGGGTGTAGAAATCCCGGTTGAAGAAGTGATCTTCGCGCAGAAGATGATGATCGAAAAATGTAACCGTGCTCGCAAGCTGGTTATTACCGCAACACAAATGCTGGATTCGATGATCAAAAACCCACGTCCAACCCGTGCTGAAGCCGGTGACGTGGCGAATGCTATCATGGATGGTACCGATGCCGTCATGCTGTCAGGGGAATCTGCAAAAGGTAAGTACCCATTAGAAGCGGTAAGCATCATGGCGCAAATCTGTGAGCGTACAGACCGTCAAATGTCACCTGCGTTGGGTTCTCGTCTCGATAGCAGCCGTCTGCGCATCACCGAAGCTGTCTGTAAAGGCGCTGTCGATACCTCTCAAAAACTGGGCGCACCTTTGATTGTCGTTGCGACCGAAGCGGGCAAATCAGCACGCTCAGTACGTAAGTACTTCCCAACGGCTAATATCATCGCGGTAACCACCAATCCGAAAACAGCCGCACACTTGTGTCTGACTAAAGGGGTGACGCCCGTGATGATCGAAAGCATCGACAGCACGGATGAGTTCTACCGTCGCGGTAAAAACATCTCTCTCGAATCAGGCTTGGCCAACAAAGGCGATATCGTCGTGATGGTGTCCGGTGCTTTAGTTCCTTCAGGCACAACCAATACTGCATCAGTGCACGTGCTGTAATTGATCGTACTTATATAGCAAAAGCTTTAGCAAAACTTACGCCTCGACACTATGTCGGGGCGTTTTTTTATCTGCGCTTACCAGTGGACAATTTCTTTGAAGTGCGTTTTGATCAATACCGCTAACGGCACCAAATAAATCGCGCTAAGTTTTAATGCCAATACTGCGAGCGTCAAGGTGGTCACACGCACTAAGCACTTATTGATCGTTTGTAGTAAAGGATGGTTCATCATTATTTTAGTCTAAAAAGATCGTTGTTCAAAAATTAGGCTGTAGTTTACAAAGCAATCAATAAATCGCAAGCGCCAATCACCGCTGTTATCATGACAGGTAAAGGCGCTGTGTCTAAGCCACTGATTTACCGATATCACAGAGAAAAAGATGACAAAACCATTAACCATTTTGGATATTGCCCGCTTAGCCGGGGTCGGGAAATCGACCGTATCCCGTGTGTTAAACAATGACGCACGTGTTAAAGACAGCACACGCGCTAAAGTGCAAGCGGTGATCGACCAACACGACTTTCTCCCTTCTAAATCCGCGCGGGCGATGCGAGCACAACGCAGTGGTGTTGTAGGTGTGATTGTAGCTAAGCTGAGCTCCAACTCGGAAAATACCGCGCTGACTGGCTTGCTCAATACCTTGTATGCCAGAGGCTATGACGCCGCGATTATGGAAACGCAATTTTCGCAACAAAAAGCACAAGCCCATTTGGACGTGCTAAAACGTCGTAATGTGGATGGCATTATCTTTTTTGGCTTTTCGGGGTGTGATCTCTCTGCTCTGGCGCCTTTTGCTCCCTATTGTGTGGTACTCGCGATCGATAGTAACGACTATGCCAGTGTGAGTTATGACAACCAAGGCGCTGTCACACAAGTCATGGCGCATTTCTATGCCCAAGGACTGCGCCACATTCACTTTCTCGGTATTGATGAACACGATGAAACCACGGGGCGTGCTCGGGCCCATGCCTACCATTCTTTCTGTGAACGCCACCAACTACCTGCCCGTCTGCATCGCTGCGAAATGAGCCTACATGCTGCCTATAAGGCAACCGACTCACTGATTGATAGCCAAACTCAGGCGGTTGTATGTGCGTCTGATACCCTGGCGCTTGGCGTCGCTAAGCGATTACAAACCCTTGGCCGAGAGGACATTGCTATTGGCGGCATCGGCAATCATGACATGCTACGCTTTATGTTCCCACGCGCAGTCAGTGTGGAGCTGGGTTATCATCAAGCGGGTCAACATGCAGCCGAGCTATTGCTCAAGCAGCTTGATGAGACGCCTACTAAGATCACGCATTGGACACAACCGTGTCATCTCGTGGTGCCCTAACCTTTTCTCTACACGATGAATCAAGCAGTTAAAAAATTCTGTGTGATGGTTTTCAAATAATGGGAACGATTCCACTGATAAATTAGATCGCACGATCCATAATCAGTGGGAACGTTACCAATGAATACCCTACAGCAATACAGGATTGCTTATGAGCCAGATAGATAAAAAAGCCGTTGACCAATTGGTTACTCATATTGGCGGCAAAGACAACATTGCAACCGTAAGCCACTGCCTCACCCGTTTACGTTTCGTGTTAAACGATCCGGAGAAAGCCGATGTCGCTGAGATTGAAGCGATCCCCATGGTGAAAGGCTGCTTTACCAGTGCCGGTCAATTTCAAGTGGTGATCGGCACCAGCGTCGACCAAGCTTTCGTGCTGTTGCAACAGGCCACCGGCGTCGAGGGCCAATCAAAAGACGAAGCCAAACAAGCGGCTCGCCAAAATATGACCCTAACTGAACGTGCGATTTCACACCTCGCGGAAATTTTTGTTCCCCTTCTTCCCGCGATCATCACCGGCGGTCTGATCCTCGGCTTCCGTAATGTGATCGGTGATATCCGCATGTTCGATGGCAAAACCCTGACCGAGATCAGCGAATTTTGGGCCACCGCTCACGGCTTCTTATGGCTGCTTGGCGAAGCCATCTTCCACTTCCTGCCTGTCGGTGTCTGTTGGGCGACGGTGAGAAAAATGGGCGGTACGCCAATCTTGGGTATCGTGCTCGGTATTACCCTAGTATCCCCCCAATTGATGAACGCGTATCTTATCGGTAAAGAAATGCCTGATGTGTGGGACTTTGGCTGGTTCTCAATTGAAAAAGTCGGCTATCAAGCACAGGTGATCCCGGCAATGTTTGCCGGTATGGCACTGGCGTTTATTGAAACCCAGTTAAAACGGATTATTCCAGATTACTTGTATTTGGTGGTGGTGCCGTTTGTTGCGCTGCTGACTTCCGTGATCTTAGCGCATACCCTGATTGGTCCATTTGGGCGTGAAATCGGCAACGGCGTCGCCTTCTTGGCTCGCACGGCGATGACCGGTGATTTCGCCTTTATCGGGGCAGCGCTGTTTGGCTTCCTCTATGCACCTTTGGTGATCACCGGCGTTCACCACACCACCAACGCGGTGGACTTGCAGCTAATGCAGGAAATGGGCGGCACCCCTATTTGGCCGCTGATTGCCCTGTCCAACATTGCACAAGCCTCGGCGGTGGTCGGGATCATTTGGATGAGCAAAAAAGAAAACGAGCGCGAAATATCGGTGCCTGCCGCGATTTCTGCCTACCTTGGCGTCACAGAGCCGGCCATGTACGGGATTAACTTACGTTACAAATTTCCGATGCTGTGCGCCATGGTTGGCTCGGCCCTAGCGGCGATTGTGTGTGGTCTTTCCGGCGTGATGGCCAACGGCATTGGTGTGGGTGGCCTGCCAGGTATTTTATCCATTCAGCCACAGTTCTGGGGGGTTTATGCGGTCGCGATGCTGATAGCCATTATCGTGCCCATTGCACTCACCGCCTTTATGTATCGCCGCCAAGCCAGCAAAGGCAAACTGGCCGTCATCTAATTCCCCTTCAGTCTGCGGGGAGGGAACGCTCCCTGCTTTATTCGCGTTGAGAGAGACATTATGTACGCACATCCCTGGTGGAAAACGGCCACCATTTATCAGATTTATCCAAAAAGCTTCCGTGATACCACACAAACAGGGACAGGTGATCTGCCAGGCATTATCGAAAAGCTGGACTACTTTTCGACCTTGGGCATCGACGCGTTATGGTTAACCCCCATTTATGTATCGCCACAAGTCGATAACGGCTACGACATTGCCGATTATTACGCGATTGACCCAAGCCTAGGCACCATGGACGACTTCGACATCCTGCTCGCCGAGGCGCATAAACGCGATATCCGTATCATCATGGATATTGTCATTAATCACACCTCAACTGAGCATCCTTGGTTTCAATCAGCGCTTGCCAGCAAAGACAATCCCTATCGCGATTACTATATCTGGAAAGACCCGGTTAACGGCGGCGCTCCGAACAACTGGCAGTCAAAATTTGGCGGCAGCGCCTGGCAATGGCATGAACCGACCGGTCAGTATTACCTTCATTTATTTGCCACCGAGCAAGCCGATCTTAACTGGGAAAACCCAGCGGTCCGGACCGCCGTCAAAGAGGTGATGGCCTTTTGGGCCGAAAAAGGCGTGGATGGCTTTCGACTCGATGTGATCAATTTGATCTCCAAAGATCAATCGTTCCCCGACGATCACCAAGGCGATGGTCGCCGTTTTTATACCGACGGTCCCCGCGTTCACGAATACTTGCAAGAGATCAGCCGCGACATTTTCCAGCGTTACGGCAGCGTCACCGTGGGCGAGATGTCTTCGACCACCTTAGAGCACTGTCAGCAGTATTCCGCGCCAGATGGCAAAGAGCTCTCCATGGTGTTTAACTTCCACCACTTAAAAGTCGATTATCCGGGCGGTGAGAAGTGGCGACTGGCGCCGTTTAACTTCTTGGCGCTAAAACAGCTGTTCCGCACTTGGCAGCACGGCCTGCATAATCAAGGTTGGGGCGCATTATTTTGGTGTAACCACGACCAACCACGTGTGGTCAGCCGCTTTGGTGATGACCGCCACCACCGGGTCGTATCCGCTAAAATGCTCGCCACTGCGATACATATGCAGCAAGGCACACCTTACGTGTATCAAGGGGAAGAAATTGGCATGACCAACCCTGACTATCAACATATCGACGACTATCAAGACGTCGAAAGCCGCAACATGCACCGTCTGCTTTGCGACCAAGGCATGCCTGAAGGGGAAGTGTTGGCCATTCTTGCTGCACGCTCACGCGACAATTCACGCACGCCCATGCAGTGGGACCGTTCAGCAAACGCCGGTTTTACTCAAGGCATACCCTGGCTAAAGCCTGCGCCTAACTATGTTGACGTCAATGTCGACACCGCACTGGCGGACAAAGACTCTGTGTTCTATCACTACAAGCAGCTGATTTCTCTGCGTAAAACCTTACCGGTGATCCGTGAAGGAGATTATCAGGACTTGCTGCCTGACCACCCACAATTGCTCGCGTATCGTCGCGACAACGGTGATAACCAACTGGTAGTAGTGTGTAACTTTTACGGCGAACCGGTCACAGCGGCCTTGCCTATTGCCCCTGCCCCTAACGCAGACTTGGTGAGCCATAATTACCCAGAAGCCAAGCCGTTGATGCCAGAAATGCAACTGGCACCCTATGAAGCCTTGGTGTACTTGATTAATCCCGCCTGACCGACAAAAAATGGCACGCCAAGGCGTGCCATTTTACTTACAACGACCAGTTGCTTTATTCACTGGCGCAGCGCTCGCTCGCCACGTGCAATGCCCACTACGCCACTGCGTGCAACTTCAATAATCTCGGTAATCTCACCGACCGCGCGAATAAAGGCATCCAGTTTGTCACTGTCACCGGTCAGCTGCACGGTATACAGCGAGTTCGTGACATCGACAATCTGACCACGGAAAATATCCGCCGTGCGTTTTACCTCCGCGCGGGCAAAGCCGCTGGCTTTTACTTTCACCAACGCCAGTTCACGCTCAATGTGCTCGCTTTCGGTGACATTGCTCACTTTCAGCACATCAATCAGCTTATGCAGGTGCTTTTCGATTTGCTCGCGGTCCGCGTCGCTGACCACCGAGGTGGTGATATTCAAGCGCGACAAGGTCGCATCATCGGTGGGTGAGACCGTGAGTGATTCAATGTTGTAGCCACGCTGAGAGAATAAGCCCACAACCCGCGACAAGGCACCTGGTTCGTTTTCCATTAAAACCGATACAATACTGCGCATTAGGTTCTCTCCGTTTTGCTCAACCACATTTCATTCATCGCCCCGCCGCGTACCTGCATCGGATACACGTGCTCAGTTTCATCGACATTAATATCGACAAAAACTAAGCGATCTTTCATTGCCAGCGCCTTTTCTAGGCCGGCTTCCAGCTCGGACGGATGACTAATACGCATTCCCACGTGACCATAAGCCTCAGTGATCGCGGCAAAATCTGGTACCGAGTCCATATAAGAGTGCGAGTGACGGCCTTGATAAATCATGTCCTGCCACTGTTTGACCATTCCGAGGAAGCGGTTATTGAGGTTCACAATCACCACCGGAATGTCATATTGCAACGCGGTGGAGAGCTCTTGAATATTCATCTGAATACTGCCATCACCCGTCACACACACCACCTGCGCGTCCGGTAGCGCGAACTTGACCCCCATGGCGGCGGGAAGCCCAAAGCCCATGGTGCCTAAGCCGCCGGAGTTAATCCAACGGCGTGGCTTATCAAACGGATAATAAAGTGCGGCAAACATTTGATGCTGGCCGACATCCGAGGTCACATAGGCATCACCATGAGTGAGGCGGTACAAGGTTTCAATCACCTGCTGCGGTTTAATCCGCTCAGGATCAGCAACATATTTCAAACACTGGCGCTCACGCCAAGTTTGAATATTGTGCCACCAGGTGCTGAGCGCATCGCTGTCGTTGCTGCCTCCCTGCTCCACCAGCAATTTGAGCATGCTACTGAGCACAGCATCGGCAGAGCCGACAATAGGAATATCGGCCGAGACAGTTTTGGAAATGGTCGAGGGATCCACATCAATGTGCATGATGGTGGCATCGGGACAGTATTTTTCGAGATTATTAGTGGTGCGATCGTCAAACCGGACACCAATACCAAAAATCAGGTCGGCTTGGTGCATCGCCATGTTGGCTTCGTAGGTACCATGCATGCCCAGCATGCCCAGCGAATACTCATGGGTGCCGGGAAAGGCACCCAGCCCCATCAGGGTGCTAACCACCGGGATGTTCAAGCTTTCTGATAGCTGGCGGATTTGTTCGCCGCAATCAGCCATGATAGAGCCACCGCCGACATACAGCACCGGCTTTTTCGCCGCCAGTAGTGCTTTTAGTCCGCGCTTAATCTGCCCTTTATGGCCGGTTGTTGTCGGGTTGTAGGAGCGCATGCGCACACTATCAGGATACTGATACGGATGCTTTTGCGCCGGATTGACCATGTCTTTGGGGATGTCCACCACCACAGGGCCGGGACGTCCAGTCGAGGCAAGATAAAAGGCTTTTTTGACAATATTGGGAATATCTTCAGCACGCTGGACTAAAAAGCTGTGTTTCACCACAGGACGAGAAATCCCCACCATGTCGCACTCTTGAAAGGCATCATTGCCAATCAAGCTACTCATCACCTGCCCAGAAAAAACCACCATGGGAATTGAGTCCATGTAGGCGGTGGCGATACCGGTAATCGCATTGGTTGCGCCTGGGCCTGAAGTCACCAGCACCACGCCTACTTCACCGGTTGCGCGCGCGTAACCATCTGCCATATGCACGGCCGCTTGTTCGTGACGCACTAACACATGATCGATACCACTTTTTTCATGCAATGCATCGTAAATATCCAGCACCGACCCGCCTGGATAGCCAAAAATATGTTTTACGCCTTGATCGATCATGGAGCGCACGATCATCTCGGCACCAGATAACATTTCCACTCTACGCCTCCCTGTTTGCATAGTTAGGACTTACTTTTAGCCTAATCCAGCTCCTTACACTTGGATGTACTGGTGGTGTGATCACACGGACATCAAAACCAAATACTGGCGGTAAGGTAGCGTTAGATTGTCACTTGGCCTGCTTCGGATGAAGCTGTAATCAATGTAACGTTTTATTTGCAAAACTGTCCATTGGCTAACCAGTATTTACATTTAATCACTAGATGTTGAGTGTATGTTGCTGGATTACGCTGATGAGAAGGGAGTAAATCGACAACATTCACTAAAAAAGCATCGGCTTGCGAGATTTGCTATTCCGACAAAAGGCGATAAAGAGGAGAAAAGGGATAAAAACAGCGTATGAGGAGGCTCACCAATGAGCCCCCTAGCTAGAAACCGTCAACGCTGGTACATGGCGTCGATATGATGCTGGTAACGCGACAGGATCACTTTACGACGCAACTTCATGGTTGGCGTAAGCTCACCACTGTGCATACAAAAGCCCTGTGGCAACAAGGTAAAGCGTTTGACTTGCTCAAATTTGGCCAATTCATGTTGCAAGCTCTGTAAACGCTTTTCAAACAAGGCCACCACATCAGAATGTTTTAACAGCTCTTTGCGATTTTGATATTCGATGTTAGCCGTTCGCGCCCACTCTTCTAAGGCATCAAAGCAAGGCACAATCAAGGCAGAGACAAAATGACGCGCCTCGGCCACCACCGCTATCTGATCGATAAAATGATCACGCACCAAAGCGCCTTCTACCCGCTGTGGTGCTATATACTTACCGCCTGACGTTTTCATCAGCTCTTTGATTCGGTCAGTGATAAATACATTGCCGTGAGCATCGAGATACCCCGCATCGCCGGTTTTCAAAAAACCATCCGCGGTAAAGGTGGCCGCCGTCGCATCGGGCTGATTGAAGTAGCCACGCATCACCATCGGCCCACGCACTTGAATTTCATTATCCTCACCGATGCGCAATTGGGCGCCGGGCATCGGAGAACCAATCGACTGGGGGTCAAAGCAGGTATCATCCCAACAAGACACGGTGGCCGTGGTTTCGGTCATGCCATAACCGAGCTTCACGTTAATACCGATTGCATGGAAAAACGCGCCAATGTCAGGGTCAAGACGCGCCCCACCGCATGGCATCAAGCGCATCTTGCCACCCAGCAGCGCACGCAACTTACTGAGTACCAGCTTGTCGGCCAACGCCAATTGCCATTGCTGGCGCCGCGACAGTGAATGGCCAGCACGTAACTGAGCAGCATGACGCTCGCCTTGGCGCAGGGCCCAACGGAATAAATGCGGTTTAACGCCGGTGGCTCGACTGAGTTTGTCGTGAATAGCTCCATGGATTTTTTCGTAAAAACGCGGTACGGCCGACATCAATGTTGGCTGTACCGACGCCAATGCCGATCGCACTTTTTGCGGGTCTGAGAGATAGGCATTGACCGCCCCACGATGCAAAACGTAATAGCTCCAGGCACGCTCAAAGACATGTGATAAGGGCAGAAACGCCAAAGAGACGTCATGCGGTTCAATGGCGAGCACCTGATCATGTACATCAAGCTGCGCCGCAACGTTGGCATAATCGAGCATGACCCCTTTGGGCTCCCCAGTAGTGCCTGAGGTATAAATCAAGGTGATCAGATCTTCCATGCAGCGTGCGTCAATGCGCGTCTCTAATTCAGCTTGATAGCCACGATCGTCTTGCAATAACCAACTCGCCCAATCCCACACTTTAGGATGTGCTGGCACCGGCGTCTCTTGGCTTAACGCCACCACACCTTTGATGTTTGGGCATTGCTCCAACGCCGCTACCGCCATTTCCAATTGATCGTCACCCGCGAAAATCCATTGCACATCGGCATCGTTAATAATGTATGCCGCTTGCTGAGCCGTGCTGGTCGCGTAAATCGGCACCGGCACAGCGCGAATTTGCAGTGCGGCATAATCTAACATTGCCCACTTTTCACTGTTTGGCGCGAAGATAGCGACGGTTTGCTGAACCTGACAGCCGGCTTTGAGTAAACAGCGAGACAGTTGATCAACACGCTCGCCGAGTTGACGCCAGCTAATACTTGTCCACTGGTTGTGTTGCTGGAAGCGAATCGCTTCTCGCTGATGCTGAGTGCGAATTTGCTCACGAAGGCGGGTAACAATATGGTATTGGGTGTTCACTATGCTTCTCTTGGGCTCACCTTTAGGCGAACAATTGTACGCTCAAATAATAAAGCGAGTCTACTGAGCGCTCGGGTAAAAACAAGTAAAATCGAGCGAATACTCTAGTGAAAATGTAAAAACGTGATTCAGCGGCATTGAGGCGTTAATCAGTCACCTTGTGCATAACGGATCCTATTAACGGTTTAACCGCTGTAACCTCAATCGGTTCGGCTCAACGCGTGTTGATAAGCGGTTGAAGTCTAAGATCGACTCTTCGACTGTTTCCGGATAATCAACCTGAGCCCACAAATGGTGAAATAGGCTGCGCGTCTGGCCCAACTCACCTTTGACTAGCCATTCCGCCAGAGCTTTAGCAACATCTGGATATGCAATCGCGCCCACTGCAGGTGTCTGTAGCCATTCTCGGACAGCACGCACATCCAAGCTATTCATAGTGTGCGCCAAGCCAAGCTGGGCGAGTGTCGCGACATTACTTAACTGCTCAAACTGACCAGACAGTGGTTTTAATAACAGTTTTTTCCCCAACGTCAGCGCTTCAGACGGAAGTTCAAAGCCCCCATTCGCTATTACCCCCTGGCACTGATGCAGCGCCGAGTGAAAGCTTTCTTTGCCCAGCGGCATAAGCGTAAGATTTTCTCGCTGCTCGGGCGCGCTTACCTCGGGGTGAAAGCAGACAAAAGGCTGGCTAAAGCGCAACAACAACTCACTCACCGCAGATAAAGATTCAAAGGGGAGATACACCAGTACCGCCTTTTCCGCAACGGGCGACACCGTTGTTGCATTCGGCAGGCTGGTATCAATAATCGGAGGTAAAATCGCTTGGTTAAAGTGATACCAATGCAGGCCAATGGCATAGTCTGTTGGCGCAAAGTGGCGCATAATCAGACAATTAATCCAAGTTTCACCGTGTTTGGGCACCGCATATGAAAACGCGGCTTGATGACTGATGGCTACCGAGGGTATTCCTTGTTGGCGCGCCGCCCACGCACTGATGGGTTCAAAATCAGAAATGACCTTATCGTAGTCTGATACATCAAGCTGGCGTATATCCCGTCGCAGCTGTGCCAAGTAATTGTGTCTCACCGTGGCTAACATATCAATTTTGCCATCGCGGCTCACAAAGCTCATCCCGGTGAAGGTCCGATAGTCACCGAATGGCGTCATATCAAAATAGTGCTCTGCCGGCCGACCAGAAAAAATAAAATCAACCTCGACATCGTACTCTGCCAAAGCACGCGCCATCGCTCGGGCTCGCGATATATGGCCGTTACCGGTTCCTTGAACACCGTATAAAAGCTTCATGAAAGACCTGCCATTCCGTAAAGATCCGCGGTGATGCTGTGCGCCCAGTTGGCACACATTACCCCTAACCCTGCGCCCACAATAATGTCGGTCACAAAATGCACCCCCAGTAACACCCGAGAAATGCCAATCAAGCTCGCCCAAATAAAGACAAGCAGCATGAGTGATGGGAAAAAGGTGCTTAGCAAAGAAGCCATTAAAAAGGCACCTGCAGTGTGGCCTGATGGCATACTGTATAGGTCAGACGGCGTGATAAAGGCGGGTGGCTGCGAAGGACGTGTGCGCCGGAAACTACGTTTTAATACCCAGTAAATTGGCAGCTCAATGGCAAATGCAGTGAACCCCGTGAGTAAAAACCAGAGCCCCACGGCTTCTTGCAGCCACCAAGCAGCTAATCCCACCATGATATAAAGAGGTCCATCGCCCGAGCGGGAAACGGCACGGGCCACTTTGGCGGTGTCAGCGCTAAAGCGATGCGATAGGCAAAGTGTCGATACCGAGTGGTCAAAGCGTTGAATCGCAGCAAAGCGTCTCATGGTACCTCCCAATACAGCGAGCTGATGATTAAACATTAGCCAGCGGGTGTGACAGGTCGGTGACGTTATTGGGACATCTCAATGAATTTACTCTGCCCCGTCGCCGCTAAAGATCAGCTGTATTGGCGTAATTAAAATAATGCAGGGTGGACAAAGCCGCCCCAGATCACAGCACAAAAGTCTAACTTTTAGCGCAAAAAGTAGTTTAATCAACCGGTTTTTCGCCTTTGTATTGCGCAGAAAAAGGGTTTTGTTTTTTTCAGATTGACGCTTTCCCCATCGCTCTGTTATTTCTAGTAACAGAGCATTTACTGACGGACATCAGCATGACACTGTTTCACCTACGCCTCATTCTCCTCCTTATCGTGACCCAGTCGCGCGGGTAGGTTTTGGGCAGAAAACAACAGTGAATGCCAAATCTCAAAAACCCGCGCCAGACGCGGGTTTTTTTGTATCTAATGTCGCCAAAATAAAACATATCGCCAATTAAAGAGCCATGACGGCGGCCAGCAAACACAACAGGGAGTTACTCATGAGCGAGAACAGCCAAGTCATTCTGTTTGACACCACATTACGTGACGGCGAGCAGGCGTTGTCGGCAAGCTTAACGGTCAAAGAGAAACTGCAAATCGCGCAAGCTTTGGATCGTTTGAAAATAGACATCATTGAAGCTGGCTTTCCTGTGTCCTCTCCGGGCGACTTTGAGTCCGTACGTACCATTGCTAAGCATATGCAGCATGCCCGTGTCTGTGCTTTGTCTCGCGCTGTTCCTAAAGACATTGATGTGGCAGCGGAATCGCTCAAAGCCGCCGACGCTTTTCGTATCCACACCTTTTTGTCCACCTCTACCATTCATGTCAAAGACAAGCTTCGCCGCAGCTACGATGACGTAGTAGAAATGGGCGTGCGTGCGGTCAAACATGCGCGCCAGTATACGGATGATGTGGAGTTTTCCTGCGAAGATGCCGGACGCACCCCGATTGATAATTTATGCCGCATGGTCGAAGCGGCGATTGATGCTGGCGCCACCACGGTCAATATCCCAGATACAGTCGGCTATACGGTCCCCAGTGAGTTTGGCGATATCATTGCCAACCTGTTCAACCGCGTACCCAATATCGACAGAGCGGTGATTTCTGTTCATTGCCATGATGACTTGGGGATGTCGGTCGCCAACTCTATTGCCGCTGTACAGGCCGGCGCCCGCCAAGTAGAAGGCACAATTAATGGCATCGGCGAGCGCGCCGGTAACTGTGCGCTAGAAGAAATTGCAATGATCTTAAAAACCCGCGCTGACTTGTTAGGTGTGGAGACAGGGTTAAACCATACTGAAATCGCCCGCACCAGTAAGCTGGTTAGCCAACTTTGCAACATGCCAATCCAGCCCAACAAAGCCGTGGTCGGTACCAATGCCTTTAGCCACTCTTCTGGCATTCACCAAGATGGCATGCTGAAAAACAAAAATACCTACGAAATCATGACGCCAGAGTCGATTGGATTGGGTAAAAAATCATTGAATCTCACCAGTCGCTCCGGCCGCGCGGCGGTGAAAAGCCATATGGATAACCTTGGCTACAACGAGCAAGACTATGATTTGGAGACCTTGTATCAATCATTCTTGCAATTAGCAGATCGTAAAGGCCAGGTGTTCGATTACGACTTAGAAGCTTTAATGTTCTTCAACAACCTCAAAGAAGAGGACGATTTTTATAAGCTCAATTATTTAGGCGTGCAATCGGGCAGCTTAATGGCGACCACCAGCATCAAGTTGCAATGTGGCGATGAAGAAAAACGCGAAGCGGCGATTGGAAACGGTCCCGTCGACGCCTTGTACCAGTGCATATACCGGATCACCGGCTATGACATTGAGCTGGATAAATTCGATCTGACTGCCAAAGGAGAAGGGGAAGATGGCCTCGGCCAAGCCGACATCATTGCCAACTACAAAGGCCGTAAATATCACGGTACCGGGGTATCAACCGATATTATCGAGGCCTCCGGCGAAGCTTTATTAAACGTGATCAATGCTATTTATCGCGCCAACAAAATTGCGCAGATTAAGGAACAATCCCATTTAAAACAGGAGACAGTATAACCATGGCTAGCGCACACCAAATTGCAATTTTACCCGGCGACGGTATCGGCCCCGAAGTGATGGTGCAAGCCGAAAAAGTGCTTGATGCGGTTAGCGAACGCTTCGCTGTCACCTTTGAGCGTCAGCACTATCCGGTTGGCGGCGCCGCGATTGACGCCCATGGCTCGCCGCTGCCCGCACACACCTTGGCTGGCTGTGAAAAAGCCGATGCGATTTTATTCGGCTCAGTCGGCGGCCCTAAATGGGAGCATTTACCCGCGACCGAACAACCGGAGCGCGGTGCCTTACTGCCGCTACGCAAGCACTTTGGTCTGTTTTGTAATTTGCGTCCGGCACAAATCCATACTGGTCTCGAAAGCTTTTGTCCGCTGCGCGCCGATATTGCCGACCAAGGTTTTAATATCGTGGTGGTACGAGAGCTGACCGGCGGGATTTATTTTGGTGAGCCCAAAGGGCGGGAAGGCGAAGGCCGCGAGGAAAAGGCGTTTGATACGGAAGTCTATCATCGCTATGAAATTGAGCGCATCGCACACATCGCCTTTCAATCCGCCCAGCTTCGCCACAAACAAGTGTGCTCAATCGACAAAGCCAATGTGCTGCAAAGCTCGATGCTGTGGCGCGAGGTGGTAGAAGCGGTGGCAAAAGATTATCCGGATGTCAGCTTAAGCCATATGTATATCGACAACGCTACCATGCAGCTGATTAAAGACCCGTCACAATTTGATGTGATGCTGTGTTCAAATATTTTCGGCGACATCATCTCCGATGAGTGCGCGATGATCACCGGCTCTATGGGTATGCTGCCCTCAGCCAGTTTGAACGCGAGTAAATTTGGCTTGTATGAGCCAGCCGGTGGCTCCGCGCCCGATATCGCTGGGCAAAACATCGCTAACCCAGTGGCGCAAATTTTATCGGCGGCACTTATGCTGCGTTACTCGTTGGGCGAAGAAAACGCGGCCTGTGCAATTGAACACGCAGTGAGCCAAGCGCTGGCAGCCGGTGAACTGACGGCCGATCTGGCCGGTAACCATCCAGCACTGAGCACCGAGCAGATGGGCGATCGTATCGCCGCCTATATCCGCCAAGGCGCATAATCATTACCCGTAAGGATACGAGCTATGTCGAATGCAAACACCCAGCAAGGCGCCAAGACCTTGTACGAAAAAATTCACCAGTCTCACGTGGTCACTGAGCAACCAGGCGAAGCGCCGCTGCTGTATATCGACCGTCACTTGGTGCATGAGGTGACCTCGCCACAAGCGTTTGACGGCTTGAGAGAGAAAGGCCGTCCGGTGCGCCAAGTGAGCAAAACCTTCGCCACCATGGATCACAATGTTTCCACCGAAACCAAAGATATTAACGCGTCAGGGGAAATGGCGCGCATCCAAATGGAAACCTTGGCTAAAAACTGCGAAGAATTTGGCGTCACCCTGTACGACTTGAATCATCCCTACCAAGGCATTGTCCATGTGATGGGGCCCGAGTTAGGGATTACTTTGCCTGGCAATACCATCGTCTGTGGTGATTCTCATACGGCAACTCACGGTGCTTTTGGTGCACTGGCCTTTGGTATTGGTACCTCCGAAGTCGAACACGTACTGGCCACCCAAACGCTCAAGCAATCCCGCGCCCGCACGATGAAAATTGAAGTCACGGGCAAAACCGCCCCCGGGATCACCGCCAAAGACATTGTCCTAGCGATTATCGGCCAAGTCGGTCATGCCGGCGGCACCGGACACGTGGTGGAATTTTGCGGTGACGCCATTACCGACTTGTCCATGGAAGGGCGAATGACGGTCTGCAACATGGCGATCGAATTGGGCGCAAAAGCGGGCCTGATCGCCCCCGATGAGACCACATTTGCCTATTTAAAAGACAAGAAATTTGCTCCTAAAGGTGAACAATGGCAGCAAGCGGTCGCTTACTGGCAAACTTTGCACTCGGACGCCGATGCACAGTTTGATCGCGTGGTCACCCTCGATGGCAGTCAAATCCATCATCAAGTCACTTGGGGCACTAACCCCGGCCAAGTGGTCAGTGTGCACGATAGCGTGCCTGCCCCTGAGACAATGACCGATCCGATAGAGCGCCACTCAGCAGAGCGCGCGCTAAAATACATGGGGCTAACCGCAGGCCAAGCCATAACAGATATCCAAATTGATAAAGTCTTTATTGGCTCATGCACCAACTCTCGAATTGAGGACATGCGCGCAGCCGCGGCGGTCGCCAAAGGTCGGCACGTCGCAGATAGCGTCCATGCCATGGTGGTGCCAGGCTCAGAGCAAGTGCGTGCCCAAGCAGAGCAAGAAGGGCTGGATGTGATTTTCCGCGAGGCGGGCTTTGAGTGGCGCTTACCCGGCTGCTCAATGTGCTTGGCGATGAACAACGATCGCTTAGGCCCCAAAGAGCGCTGTGCATCGACCAGCAACCGTAACTTTGAAGGCCGCCAAGGCCGTGAAGGCCGCACCCACTTGGTCAGCCCAGCCATGGCCGCTGCCGCCGCCATTGCCGGTCACTTTGTTGACGTTAACCAATTATAAGGAGGCCTCATGTCAGGCATACACACTCATACCGGCATTGTTGCCCCATTGGATGCGGCAAACGTCGACACCGATGCGATCATCCCCAAACAGWTTTTGCAAAAAGTCACCCGCACCGGATTCGGCCAGCACCTGTTTCACGATTGGCGCTTTTTAGACGATGCGGGCAAACAGCCGAACCCCGAGTTTGTGCTCAATCAAGCGCGCTACCAAGGGGCGAGCGTGTTACTCACCCGCGAAAACTTTGGCTGTGGCTCGTCACGCGAACATGCTCCTTGGGCGCTGGATGATTACGGTTTTAAAGTGATTATCGCCCCCAGTTTTGCCGATATTTTCTATGGCAACTGCATTAATAACCAAATGGTGCCGGTGACCCTTGAAGAAGGCCAAATCGATGCTTTATTTACGTATGTGGCCGAAAATGAAGGTGCGACGGTAACGCTAGATTTGCCCGCCCAAACCATCCGTGCCGGTGAACACTGCTTTAGCTTCCAGATGAATGATTTTCGCCATCATTGCTTACTCGAAGGTTTGGATAGTATCGGGCTGACGTTACAGCACGAAGCGGAAATTTCGCGCTTTGAGCAGCAAATACCTGATTTTTTGGTGTAATACCATCCACTCATCTCTCGCCAATAAGTGCTGATTATTCCGCATTTATTGGCGTTCCTTCCCATTTTTCTATCCTCAATGAAACCAACCGCTGACTCGCTTGGTCTAGTCTCAAAGAAGGTTTGATCGCATTAAGGACTGACAATGCAAAAACATTTGATACTTCTGTTCGGGCTAGTGTTTCCGCTCATCAGCCAAGCCGCGCCCAAAGCGGACTACTGGGCAATGTGGGATGCACATAATCCTGACAGCCAAGCCACCCTCACGCATCACAGTTGGCAAGTATTACTCGATAAGTATTTACAGCCTCAGGGGCAGCACACCTTATTTAACTACGCAGCCGTCACCGAGGCCGATAAAGCGACCCTCGATCATTACATTGGCATGCTTACCAAGCGCGATCCGCGCACCCTGAGCAAAGACGAACAATATGCTTACTGGGTCAACCTTTACAATGCGGTCACGGTGACGCTGATTTTGGACGCCTATCCAGTCGGTTCGATCACCAAGCTAGGTGGACTCTTTAGCTTTGGTCCGTGGGATGATGACGTAGTGACGGTGGCGGGCGAAGCCCTCACGCTCAATGATATCGAACACCGTATTTTGCGTCCGCTATGGCAAGATCCGCGTACCCACTATGCGGTCAATTGTGCCAGCCTTGGCTGCCCTAACCTGCAACCGCAAGCCTTTCAAGCCGACACCTTGGATGCGCAATTAGAACAAGCCGCCAACACCTTTATTAATAGTGATAAAGGCGTGAGTCAGCAGGGTAATCAGTGGCAGCTTTCTTCTATCTATGAGTGGTTTGAGACTGACTTTGGCGGCAGTGAACAAGGGGTGATCACCCATATCAATCAATATAGAGACATCAAGCTTCCCAAGGATGCACGCTTGGATTATGACTACGACTGGACGCTTAACCAACTCGCGGACTAAAAGGCTTGGTGAACACTAAGCCAATCAGTACAATAGCACCGTACTCATTGGGGAGCCTCATGGCTGAGATTGCGCGCGGCGCTAAACCCATCGAACCTGATCCAGCTAACACTGGCGTAGGGATTGAGACTTGATGTAGCCATCAACTTGCCTCAACACCCACGCCCAACTTAGGAGCGTGCTGTGAAAGTTATTACCTCTGTTCTCACCCTGGTTTCTTTATCGCTGTTATCACTCAGCGCACGTGCCGCCGACCCTCTAACGGTCTATACCTATGATTCTTTTATCGCCGATTGGGGCGCAGGGCCAAAAATCAAAGCCGAATTTGAAAAACGCTGTGACTGCCAATTAGAGTTTGTGTCTCTTAGTGACGGTGCTGCTCTGCTTAATCGCTTACGTATCGAAGGCAATACTACCAAGGCTGACATTGTACTCGGTATGGATACTAACTTGATGAAAGAAGCTGAGCGTAGCGGCATTGTCGCCGAGCACGCGGTGAATACGGAGCGCCTGCAGGTACCCGGCGGTTGGAATAATCCCTACTTTATCCCCTACGATTACGGCTACTTTGCCTTTGTGTATGACACCACGCGTTTGCTCGACCCACCCAAAAGCTTGAAGGCTTTGATTGAGGAGCGTGACGATATCAGTGTGATTTACCAAGATCCACGCGTGTCAACCGTTGGCCAAGGCTTGATGCTGTGGATCCAAAAAGTATACGGCGATCAAAGCCAGCAGGCATGGCGCGATCTTGCCGACAACACTATTACCGTGACCAAAGGCTGGACCGAAGCGTACAACATGTTCCTCAACAAAGAGGCAGATATGGTGCTTTCATACACCTCTTCGCCCGCCTATCACCTGGTCGCTGACGATGATGACCGCTTTGCCGCCGCCATGTTTGAAGAAGGCCACTATATGCAAATTGAAGTGGCGGCGAAGTCTGCTTATACCGACCAACCAGAACGCGCCGATGCGTTTCTACAATTTATGCTCAGTGACGCAGCACAGTCTGTGATCCCAACCACGCAGTGGATGTACCCGGTCACCGATGTTAGCTTGCCTGACGCCTTCTATACGCTGAGCAAACCAGAAGAGAGCCTGTTTTACCAGCCCGATGACGTGATGGGTAACCGTCAGCAATGGGTGCGCGATTGGCAAACCGCTTTGGTTGAATAACGTCGATGCTTAACCCTTCTCGAACCTGGCCGGGCAGTCTCGCGGCCAGCTTGGTCGTATTATTAATTGGCAGCGCACTCTGGGCGCTGTTCTTACACAGTCAAGACTTGAAGCTGGCCGCCCTGTGGCAAGATGCCTATCTGCGCCATGTCACGCTGTTTAGCTTTAAGCAGGCTACCTTATCTGTGGTGCTCAGCGTTGGGCTCGCCATTCCTGTGGCCCATGCGCTGGCTCGGCGACAATTTCCAGGGAAAGCTTGGCTACTCAAACTGTTTGCCATGACCCTGGTGCTGCCGGTATTGGTGGGCGTGTTTGGATTGGTTGCCATCTACGGCCGTAGCGGTTGGATTGCACAAGCCTTCGCGTACTTTGATGCGGCGCTGCCATTTTCTCTCTATGGCTTAAGCGGCATTTTGCTTGCGCATGTTTTCTTTAACCTGCCTTTTTCGGCCCAATTGATGGTGCAGGCCTTGGAAGGGATCCCGGCGGATCAAAGGCGCCTGGCAACCCAGCTTGGTCTAAGAGGCTGGCAACGTTTTCGCCACCTTGAATGGCCTTATCTGCGGCAAAGTCTACCCCATGTCGTCGGACTGGTATTCATGCTGTGTTTCACCAGCTTCGCCACCGTGATGGCATTAGGCGGTGGCCCCAAAGCGACCACCATTGAATTGGCTATCTATCAAGCCATTCATTTTGATTTTGACTTACAAACCGGTGCCGCTCTGGCGCTGTGGCAAATGCTCTTGTGCGGCACCTTTGCTTTTATTGTGCAAACACTGACTCGGCCGATTGCCAACACCCCCAGCGAAGTGCAACCGCTTCCATCGGCACTCGATAGTCGCACGGCGAAGTGTTGGGACAGTCTCTGGATTGCGCTGACTTTATTGTTGGTTCTACCACCTCTCGGGGTTGTGATCGCGCGTGGCCTTAACCCTAGCGCGTTAATTGTGCTGAGCGACACGGCATTATGGCAAGCCACCATGCATTCACTGCTTATCGCTACCGGCGCAACCGTCTTGGCCTTCGTGTTGGCCACCTCTGTCATCTTAGCCAGTCGTCATTGGCGCTTGAACGGGCGAAAGAAACAAGCGAATGGCATTGAAACGTTAGGGGCGATGATTTTGGTGGTACCCAGTATTGTCCTCAGTACCGGGCTTTTTTTACTGTTTCGCCAGTTTAGCGATGTATTCAGCTTGGCGCTGTGGTTGGTGATGGCCGTGAACGCCCTGATGGCGTTGCCCTATTTAATAAAAGTACTGAGCGCGCCCGCCTATCAACTTGCCCAGTCCTATCACAATCTTTGCGCTACCTTGGGGCTAAAAGGTGTCAACCGTCTACGTCTTATCGAATGGCAGTGTTTACGCGCCCCGATCGCGCGCGGCGTGGCGGTAAGTTTTGTGTTATCGATGGGCGATCTTAGTGCGATCGCACTTTTTGGTAGCCAAAATTTTCAAACCCTGCCGCTCTATTTGTTTCGCTTGATGGGGAGCTACCAAATGGACGCAGGCGCTGCCGCTGCCATGCTATTACTGCTTACCAGTTTGGGTTGCTATGCCCTAATCACTCGTCTGATCCAATGGAGACACGCATGCTGACGCTTTCCAATGTCCACTATCGTTACCAGCAAGATTGGATGATCTTTGATGCACAAATAGCCCCTGGAGAGATTGTGGCTGTGCTCGGGCCCAGCGGAGCAGGCAAAAGCACCTTATTATCACTGATTGCTGGGCTGATCGCGCCAGATAGTGGCGAGATCACCATTGATGGCAAGCCTGTCACCACGACGCCCGCCCACCAGCGGCCACTGTCTATCTTGTTTCAAGAGCACAACGTATTTACCCATTTGTCAGTATTCGACAACATGGCAATTGGCTTGTCTCCCTCGCTTAAACTCACGGCCACACAGCAAGAGGCCGTGCGCCATGCTGCTCACGCGGTAGGGTTGACCGATTATTTATCTCGTCTACCCAGCCAACTATCGGGCGGCCAACGCCAACGCATCGCCTTGGGGAGAAGCATCGCACGCAACCAGCCTTTATTACTGCTCGATGAACCCTTTTCGGCACTTGATCCGGCGCTAAAACAAGACATGTTAGCCTTGGTCAAACGTACCGCTCAAGAACAAGGTACGACGGTGGTGATGGTCACTCACCACCCAGACGATGCACAAGCGATCGCCAATCAATTTATCTATCTCGATAATGGCCGAATCCAGCTTCACGATCCGGTTGATACGCTCAAGACACCGCCAGCCATCATGCGTGATTATATCGGTGTCACGGCGTAACCCTATCAGTGGCGGCATAGAGGCCGCCACCTTGATGGTTAAAGATTCTCTTCGGCAAACTCAGCTAGCCGGCTTCGCACCACACCATTGAGGTACACGCACGCACTGCCTTCAAAGTTTTTAAACCGCTCAACAATGTAAGTCAGTCCGGATGTTACAGGTGTCAAATAGGAAGAGTCGATTTGCGCTAAGTTCCCCGAGCACACTAACTTAGTCCCCTCCCCACAACGGGTGATAATGGTTTTAAGCTGAGAGGCGGTCAGGTTTTGGCACTCATCCAAAATCACAAACGCGTTTTGAATCGAGCGTCCGCGCATAAAGTTAATCGATTTAAACTGCAGATTCGCTTTTTCCATAATGTAGCGCATCGAACCGTCAGTGCATTCATCATTCATGTGTAACGCTTCGAGGGTATCGGTCACTGCGCCGAGCCATGGCAGCATTTTCTCTTCTTCTGTCCCGGGGAGAAAACCAATCGACTCGCCAATATCTGGCGTGTTACGGGTAACGATAATCTTATCGTACATGCCCTTTTCTACCACTAACTCTAATGCCGCAGCCATGGCTAAAATCGTTTTCCCACAGCCTGCAGGCCCTGTCAGAATGGTTAAATCAATCGTGGGATCAAGCAACGCATCCATTGCCATGCCTTGATAGATATTTTTCGGTTTAACATCCCAAGCAGCACGGTGCATTAATCGCTCTCGACTGAGATCTTTGATGATCGCTTTATCACCATCAATGGCTTGCACTCGTGCGGCGAAGTCGTCACTTTCATCCAATAAGTACTGGTTCACAAAAGGCGTTTCTAATAGCTCAGCCGGTAATGTGTGGCGTGTTTCGGAGCCATAGGCCTGGCTGTCGCATTGCCCCACTTTATCCCAAAAACTGCCCGCACATTGATGGAAGCCTTTGGTGAGCAACCGAACATCATCAATCAGTTGGTCGGTACGGTAATCCTCGACATACATCACCCCCGCCCCTTTGGCGCGCAGGCGCATATTGATATCTTTGGTCACCAGCACGACTTTGCGCGGTGAGCGTTTGGTTTGAAGGTATAACACCGCATTTAAAATGCGATTATCGCCCGCTTTATCGGCAAAGGCATGGACCGTTTCTTTAATCTCAAAATCAGCCAGAATGGAGACGGTACCCGTCGCATAGCCTTTACCAACCACAATACCCTCGCCAATTTCATCGGGTGTGGCTTCTTTAAAGATATCTTCCAAGGCACGAATCGCCACACGGGCATCCCGAGAGACATCACGCTTGCTATCTTTAATACGGTCAAGCTCTTCGAGGACGGTCATAGGAATCACGACATCGTGTTCTTGGAAGGAATAGATGGCGAAAGGTTCGTGGAGGAGAATGTTAGTGTCTAATACAAACAGCTTCCGGTCGGCGTCGCCCATAGGCACCTCCTGTGTCGGCAATTCACTGTCGATGACAGCGCTTAAAGTAAGCATAGACCTGGCCGTTGCGCATCGCCCAACTTGTTTGATTGTGCCAGTTCACGTTTTCATCTTTGCCGCGCGTTGATGACGTTTGTATGTCAAGACGATCTTTGCCGCGATTGATGGAGTTTCATCGTGACCCTCCTCACAAGTTCGAGTACTATTGGCGACCAATTTTTTCAGTGCCACACTGAATAACACACTATTTAATCGGGTTGCGTTTGCGCGGCACCGAGTCTTTCGACAATCGAGTTAATTCAGAGGTTTTCCCTTATGTCATTTGCGCTTGGACAACGTTGGATCAGTGATACGGAGCATGATCTTGGACTGGGCACTGTGGTGTCCGTTGATGGCCGTACCGTGACCCTAATGTTTCCTGCTAGTGATGAAACACGGCTGTACGCCAGCCATGATGCGCCCGTGACTCGGGTGATGTTCAACCCCGGCGATGAGGTAGAAAGTCACGAGGGCTGGACCATGACCGTCTCGCGCGTTGAAGAAAACGACGGGGTGTTGACCTATTACGGCTATCGCGAAGACACCGAGGAAGACGAAGTCTCGCTGCGTGAAATCTTACTCAGCCATCAGATCCGCTTTAACAAGCCGCAAGACAAACTCTTTGCCGGTCAACTTGACCGCATGGATCGTTTTGCGTTGCGTTATCGGGCGTTAACCAATCAGCATCAGCAGTTGCGTAGCCCTCTACGGGGGTTGACGGGGATGCGTGCTGGATTAATTCCTCATCAACTTTACATTGCCCATGAGGTGGGTCGTCGTCACGCACCGCGGGTTTTGCTCGCGGATGAAGTCGGCTTAGGGAAAACCATTGAAGCGGGCATGATCATTCACCAGCAAGTGCTTGCAGGCCAAGCCGAGCGGGTACTGATCGTGGTTCCAGAAACCTTGCAGCATCAGTGGTTGGTCGAGATGATGCGCCGCTTTAATCTGCACTTCTCTATTTTTGACGAAGAGCGCTGTGTCGAGGCCTTTGCTGACTCACCCAACCCATTTGATACCCAGCAACTGGTGTTATGTTCACTGGAGTTTTTACGCAAAAACCGGCGTCGCGTCGAGCAAGTCTGTGACACCCATTGGGACTTATTGGTGGTGGACGAAGCACACCATTTAACCTGGACACCAACGGCACCGAGCCGTGAATATCAGATTATCGAAAGCATTGCTGAGCATACCCCTGGGGTGTTGTTACTCACCGCGACCCCTGAGCAGTTAGGTCAGCAAAGTCATTTTGCGCGTTTACGCCTGCTCGACCCTGATCGTTTTTATGATTATGACGCCTTTGTTGAAGAAGCCGAACAATATGCCCCTGTCGCCGAGGCGGTTGAAGCGCTACTTGCCGATGCCCCGTTAAGTGATAATGCCCAACGTAGCATTCGGGCGCTATTGCAAAGTGACGAGCTTGATGAACGCTTCAGCGCCATTGATAGCGATGATGATGCAACCAAGCACACCGCTCGCCAACAGCTGATTGATGATTTAATGGATCGCCACGGTACCGGGCGCGTTTTGTTCCGTAACACGCGGGCTGCCATCAGTGGCTTCCCGAGCCGGCATCTGCACATGCACCCTATGGCGTTACCGAGCCAGTATCAAACTGCCATGCGGGTGGCGGGCATGATGGGACGCACAAGCTCGAGCGAACAAAAAGCGGTACAAAATCTTTATCCTGAAGATATTTATCAGCAGTTTGAGGGCGATAGTGCCAGCTGGTGGGGCTTTGACCCACGTATCGATTGGTTGCTGGATTATTTAAAAACCCACCGTCGCGACAAAGTACTGATCATTTGCTCACGCGCGCAAACCGCACTGACGCTTGAGCAGGCCTTGCGCGAGCGTGAGGGGATCCGTGGCACCGTGTTCCATGAAGGCATGTCGATTGTTGAGCGTGATAAAGCGGCAGCGTACTTTGCCCAAGAGGAAGGCGGGGCTCAAGTCTTGATTTGCTCTGAAATTGGCTCAGAGGGCCGGAACTTCCAGTTTGCCCATCAGCTGGTGATGTTCGACTTACCGATGAACCCCGACTTGCTCGAGCAGCGCATTGGTCGCCTTGATCGTATTGGTCAGCGTCAAGATATTGCCATTCACGTTCCTTACCTTGAAGGCACAGCGCAAACCATTTTAGCGCGTTGGTATCACGAAGGGCTTGATGCCTTTGAGGATACCTGCCCAACCGGCCGTGCGGTGTTTGAGCAGTATGGCGAGACATTGTTAACCCTGTTAGCCAATAATCAACATGATGATGCGCTAAATACGCTCATTCACGATAGCGCCGCCATGAATCAACGCCTTAAAGCAGAAATGGAGCAAGGCCGCGATAAACTGCTCGAGATGCACTCACACGGCGGGGAGGCTGCCAAGCAGCTGGCGCAAACCATCGCCGATCAAGATGGCGATACGAGCCTTGTCACCTTCACGCTCGGTCTGTTTGATACCATCGGCGTCAATCAAGATGACAAAGGTGAAAACGCCATCGTGGTCAAGCCGTCGGAGCAGATGATGGTGCCCAGTTACCCTGGCCTACCAACGGATGGGTGCACACTGACCTTCGACCGCGATACGGCACTCAGTCGCGAAGATGTGCAGTTTGTCTCTTGGGAGCACCCGATCGTGCGTGGCGGTATCGACTTATTGCTGAGCGAGAACATCGGCACCACCGCGGTCTCTTTGCTCAAAAACAAAGCGCTGCCTGTGGGAACCCTGTTTGTTGAACTGATTTACACCATTGATGCACAAGCCCCTAAATCGTCGGGTATTCATCGCTTTTTACCGCAAACGCCGGTGCGGTTGCTTTTGGATGCGAACGGCAATGATCTCTCAGCCAACGTTGAGTTCGAATCGTTTCATCGCCAGCTCAGCCCGGTGAATCGTCATTTAGGCAGCAAAATGGTCAACTCGGTTCAAGCCCAAGTCCACCAGCTGATTGAGAAAAGCGAACCGCTGGCCCAAAAAGCCTTGTCTGAGATTCAAACGGCCGCCCACCAAGAGATGGACAGCGAGCTGAATCAGGCCTTAGCACGGCTCGATGCACTGAAAACGGTTAACCCCAATATTCGTGATGATGAGCTCGACGCACTACGCGATCAGATCAGTACCTTGTCGCATCATATTCAACACGCACAAGTCGATTTAGACGCCCTGCGTTTGATTGTGGTCAGCCACCAATAATCACCCTTTGAACGAAGGCGGGGCCAACCGGCCCCGAACCCTTATATGGCAATCATTGAGTATCATCCTCCCACTACACCTTGGCTCGATATCTTGTATCAAGATGCCGATTTGGTGGTAATTAATAAACCCAGTGGATTATTGGCTAACCCTGGCCGTGATCCTGCGCATTACGACAGTGCGTGGTCACGGGTTAAAGCCGAATTCCCGGACGCAGAGCTGGTCCATCGTTTAGATATGTCGACCTCTGGCGTCATGGCGTTTGCCGCACACAAAGCTGCTGAACGACACCTTAAAGCGCAATTTCGCGAGCGCGTGCCTACCAAACTGTATTACGCCGAAGTGTGGGGGCACCCTATACACGACGAGGGAAATGTCGATCTGCCCTTGATTTGCGACTGGCCCAATCGCCCCAGACAGAAGGTCTGTTTTGAACACGGCAAGCCCTCGCAAACGCACTACCGCTGTTTGCATCAGCATGCACAGACAAGCTTAATGGCATTGTATCCTCTCACCGGCCGCTCTCATCAGCTCCGTGTGCATATGCAGGCCCTTGGGCATGGGATTGTCGGCGATGAGTTTTATGCGCTGCCAGAAGCCTTTGAGTATGCCTCTCGCCTTCATTTGCATGCCGCAGAATTAAGCATTTTGCATCCTGTCACTGAAACGCCGATGCACTTTCAAGCGCCCTGCGCATTTTATCCGCAGATGCCGGATAATCGACTAGCAAGTGAGTATCAGCTTGCGCCTGCTAACCTCACAGGCTGACCATTAAGGTTTGCAGAAAAACTACTAATCTCACATTCTAGGGCCATGCATTGAGACACGGAGATCAACATGGCTCATCACCCCCCCATCAAGGTGGTTTTTCTCGATAGAGACACCATTCCTGCACACATTACACTGCCAACGCTTCGTCACCCCCATCAATGGCAGTCCTACCCTGCCACCGCTCCCGGTGACGTGATCGATCGCCTGCAACATGCCGATGTGGCAATCACCAATAAAGTCGTGATCAATGAAGCAATACTGACTGCACTTCCCAAGCTAAAACTGATCGCGGTCGCGGCAACCGGGGTCAACAATGTCGATTTAGCGGCTTGTCAGGCACACGGCGTACAAGTCTGCAACGTACAAGGGTATGCCACCCAATCCGTGCCCGAGCATGTCATGGCTCTGATTTACGCCTTAAAACGTCAGCTGATGGGTTATCATGCCGATGTGCGTCAAGGTGAATGGCAAAAACGGGGCCAGTTTTGCTTTTTTACTCACCCGATAGGCAGTGTTGCTGGCAGTACCTTGGGGATTATTGGCAAAGGCGCACTAGGAGAAGCGGTCGGACAATTGGCCCAGGCCGTAGGCATGAAAGTCATGTTTGCCGAGCATCAAGGGGCGAGCCATTGCCGGCCAGGCTATCAGCCCTTTGAACAAGTGATTCAACAGGCTGATGTGCTGTCGCTGCATTGTCCGTTAACCGACAAAACCCGACACTTGATTAATCAAGACGTGTTGGCCAAGATGCCACAGCATGCCATTTTGATTAATACTGGGCGCGGCGATCTCGTGGATGAACAGGCCCTGTTATGCGCGTTGAAACGCGGCCAAATTGGTGGTGCTGGCTTGGATGTGCTCAGTCAAGAGCCCGCCCCCGACGCACATCCGTTAGTTGCAGCATCATTACCCAACCTTATTGYCACCCCGCATATTGCTTGGGGCGCTGACGAAGCCGTCCACACTCTGGCACAACAGCTGATCGCCAACATTGATGGGTTCTTTCGTGGTGCACCACAACACACGCTGATTGATGCGCTTGATTGATGATCGCGACGATTAATCAACCTAACGAGCCCGCTATATATCGCGGGCTTTTTTCACTACGTTGTACGCTTTTTGGATTTCTTGCGCTTTTTCTTTCGCCATTTCCATCATTTCTGGCGGTAAACCTTTCGCCATCAATTTATCGGGGTGATGCTCATTCATCAGTTTCCGATACGCTTTTTTCACCTCCTGAGAGGAAGCAGAAGCGTCAACACCTAATACATCATAGGCATCGTCGATTTCATTCTGCTGCGGCGGCGCACCGGGGCCATCGGATTGATGCTGCCAGCCGCCTTGATAGCCTTGGCTAAAGCGAAACGCGGCTTCTTGCATTCGCAGGCGCTGTTCCAGTTGCTGTGGCGAAAAGCCCAACTTTTCGGCAATCGCATACAAAAGTTCACGCTCTTTGGGATGGATCTCACCATCGGCAAACGCAGCTTGTATTTGCATTTCCAAAAAGACACGCGATAAATCACGTTGCCCCTGGCTTAAGGCACGAATACCGTTGAGGGTTTCATCCAGCGGAAAGTCACTGTCTTTTCCCTCGCGAAACGCCTGCTGGGCCAATTGCCTGGCTTCACCTTGCAACTGCATACGATCCATCAATAAGCTGGCGAGCTGAATTTCTTGTTGCGTCACCTGCCCTTTAGCTTTCGCCATATGTCCCATCACGGCAAAGGTGCCATGGAAAAAAACACGTTGTGCTTGTGGCCCTTGGCCACCCAAACCGCCGAAACGCGCGCGCTGTTTCGCTTTATCAAACTGATGACCTAAGAAAAGGCCAAGAAGAAAACCGATTGGGCCTCCCAACAATGTGCCGAGAATTGCCCCAATTACCTTGCCATTTAGTCGCATGCCATGGTCTCATTGCTAGTTTCACACCCTGCACATTTAGAGGTGATGCCGGGCGCAAATTGATTTATGATAATCGCATTTTGCAGCCAAAGCATACTGATGCGTTGCCTTCGTGTACACCACGCAATCAGATAAAACAGGAATGTCTTCTTCAATGTCATCGACTGCACGTAGCTTTTTAGCCACCATGATCAGCTTGGCGCTCTACGGCCCAGCCCTTGTGTTTGCCAACACAGACCCAGCGACTCAGCCTTGCTCTGACAAGGAGGCCCAGTGCGTTCCGGCCAGCGAGCAGACACAGGATGTGAATAACGCCCCCATTCGTGTGGTCGCAGATCGTGCTGAGGCGCAGACCAACGACAAAGCCATCTATAGTGGCAATGTCGAAGTCACGCAAGGCCACCGAAAGATGACGGCCGATACCGCAACCTTACGCGATCCAGAGCGGATCGTTACTGCACAAGGGGATGTGGTATTCAATGATGGCCAGATGATGGTGACATCAGATTATCTACAAGCTAACCTCGAAAGCGAAGACACCACGCTGAATAACGCCCAGTATAAGATGCTATGTACCCCAGGACGGGGCGAGGCTAAACGGGTGTTTAAAAACGGCACCACCTTCTACGAGCTTGAGGATGGCACCTATACCACGTGTCCAGATGAAGATAAAAGCTGGCGGTTTTCTGCCTCAAAAATTGAGAAAGAAGACAGCAGCTTATTTGCTGATCTTTACCACCCTAGATTTGAGGTCATGGACGTCCCGATCTTTTATCTGCCTTATTTGCGTGTACCGGTAGAAGAAGGTCGACTGACAGGCTTTTTGTATCCGTCGCTTTCCTGGAGTGATCGTGATGGCATCGAGATGGAAACGCCGTTTTATTGGAATATCCATCCGCAACTGGATGCCATACTCACGCCCAAATATATGTCTGAGCGAGGCGTTCAATTAAAAACCAACATTCGCTACCTTACACCAATAGGAAGCGGGTCGCTTTACTCTGAATACCTGCCTGACGATCAACTCAACCCCGAGCTCGATTCACGTTGGGGGTTCAACTGGCAACATAGCGGTATACAAGGTCACTGGCACTACGAAGCAGATTACAGCAAAGTCAGTGATATCGCTTACTTTCAGAGCCTAGACTCTAATGTGGGCAAACGAGAAGACAACACGCTACTCCAAACGGGCGAGATCAGTTATCGCGGTTTAGATTGGAGCAGTACAGTTCGTGTTCGCGACTTCCAAACGCTAACAGAAGGCATCAGTGTCTATCGCTTGATGCCACAAGTGGATCTTAACTACTACGCGCCACAAGTCACGGATTGGCTCGATATTAGTGTGCCTGCGCAATTTAGTGTATTTGCTAACGATGATCCTAATAAACCCGAAGCCACCCGGACACATTTAGCCCCGACCCTAACGCTGCCATATACCCGCCCCTGGTTTAATGCCACGGCGGAAGCCAGCATGCTGTATACGCACTATGATCAGCGCTTTGATAGCGCCATCCAGGATCCAGAATCTAATGCGGAGCTAAGTCATTCAGTCGATCGAAAAATCCCCACTCTGCGCCTGCACTCTGGCGTTGTCCTAGAGCGTAACTTCTGGGCCATGGGCGGTCATTTCAGCCAAACTATCGAGCCGCAAGTCCAATATTTGTATATTAAAGATGTGGATCAAGACGGTATCTATAATCCGGTCAACTTTAGTGGCGGCGGTTATGATACCGCACGCTTGCAAACCGACTACTACGGTCTATTTCGCGGTAATCAATTCAGTAGCATTGATTACATTAATCCGGCAAACCAACTCACCTACGGTGCGACGACCCGCTTTTACGATGGCGGATATAAAGAGCGTCTGAATTTGTCCTTTGGGCAAATTTACTACTTTGACCAACCGTCTAACCAAGATGCAGAAACCTTTGATTATTCGTCCTGGGCGTTAGAAGGGGAAGCCAACATTGATGACAACTTATTTGTCCGCGCATCGATGCAATATGACAGCAACTTACGCGAAATGCAGTTTGGTAACGCGATTGCTGAATATCACCGCGGCCAGTTTTATGCGCAAACCAGTTATCGCTACATCGCACAAGAATATATTATCTCGACGCTGCCAAACACAGACATCAGCCGGCTCACCGATGATGGCCTCTCACAAGCTGGCGTCGTCACCGGGTTTCCTCTCGGCGGCGGGCTAAGTTTTACAGGCCAATACTGGCGCGACCTGACCCAAGATGTCATGTTGGAAAACCAAGTTAGCCTCACCTATCGCTCAGACTGTTGGGTCGTCGGGTTAAGTTACAACGAGTACTTAATGTCGCGCGCTGATATTAACGCCGATCCGGTTTACGACAACAATGTTACCTTGTCATTCAGCTTACTCGGATTGGGAGCTGACAGTGGCTTTAACTTTAACACTGACTCAGGCAACGCTCTGGGTTATCGTGATCCCTTTGCATTAAAGAACTAACACGCCTTATTGTGGTCTGGACTGTTGAACCTATGAAAAAAAGTGGACAAAGCATGAACAAATGGAGTCACGCCCTCATCACTGGCGTTTTAGTGTTGCTGACCCCCTTAACCCAAGCAGCACCTCAAGAGCTAGATCGGGTCATTGCCGTTGTGAATGATGGTGTGGTGCTGAACAGTGAAATGACGGCCATGCGCCAAACGGTCACCCGTAATGCGGCCAACGGAGATCGTGAATTACCGCCTCAAGACGTTCTTGAAGAGCAGATGCGCGAGCGACTCATTGTTGAAGAACTACAGCTACAAGAAGCAAAGCGGCTAGGCATCCAAATTGACGACAGCCAGTTACAACAAGCGATCAAAAATATTGCTAAAGAGCAATCGGTCAGTGTGAATGCTCTGCGCGACAAAATGGCAGAGCAAGGGATCGCATGGGATCAATATCGCGAGCAAGTTCGCCGAGAGCTCACGATTTCAGAAGCGCGCAATGCACAGGTACGCCGCCGTATTAGCATTTTGCCGCAAGAAGTTGAGACATTAGCCAGTCAGCTTAACGAACAGCAGATGCAAAAAGTGCGTTATAAGCTCTCTCACATCCAACTCAAATTGGATGATGATGCGGACAAAGCTGAACGTGAAACGGTGAAAAAGCAAGCGTATCGCTTAGTCGATACATTACGTCATGGCGGCAACGTGGCGGAGCTGGCGATGGAATATTCTAAGGGACCCAAAGCACTTGATGGCGGTGATTGGGGCTGGTTGCGCCTAGAAGAAATGCCAACGATTTTCGCCGACCAAATCACCAACCAAGGGAAAGACGCTATTATCGGGCCATTTCGCAGTGGTGTGGGTTTTCATATTTTGAAAATCGATGATGTGCAAGGTTTGGAAACGGTCGCCGTTACCGAAGTCAAAGCCCGCCATATTTTGATCAAACCCTCGATCGTACTCAGTGATAAAGGGGCGAAAAAAGAGCTCAATCAGCTGATTACACAAATCGAGCGTGGCGAACAAACCTTTGCCGACCTCGCCAAACAATACAGTGATGACCCGGGCTCTGCCGTTAACGGGGGAGACTTAGGCTGGTCAACCACAGAAGCTTATGTGCCCGCGTTTAAAGCCAAAGTCGATAGTTTGCCAAAAGGTCAAATTAGTGAGCCTTTTAAAACCGTACATGGCTGGCATGTGGTTGAAGTGACCGATCGTCGCGATGTCGATAAAACCGATGCGGCAGTTAAAAACCGTGCTTACCGTATGCTGTTTAACCGCAAATTTAATGAAGAAGCGCAAGCCTGGCTGCAAGAGCTGCGCGCGGGTGCCTATGTTGAGGTGATCAATGATGACAGCTGAGCGTATCGCGATCACCCCTGGCGAGCCGGCGGGCATTGGTCCGGATTTGGTCTTAGCAATGGCCCTGCTCTCTTGGCCACATCAGCTGGTAGCTATCGCCAATAAACAGATGCTGGCAGCGCGAGCTAAGGCGCTCAATCTCGCCGTGAGTTTGCGGGACTATGACCCATCAGCACGGCCTCGCCCTCATCAAGCAGGGGAGCTGGTCGTTGCAGATATCCCGATGGGCGCAGATGTTGTGCCAGGCCAGTTAGATGAGGCCAATGGTCGCTATGTGCTCGACACGCTGACTCGTGCGGCAGAAGGCAATATGACCGGCGAATTTGCAGCGGTTGTCACCGGGCCTGTCCATAAAGGGATCATTAATCGCGCCGGCGTTTCCTTCAGCGGTCATACTGAGTTTTTTGCCCAATACGCCAACGTCAACCAAGTGGTGATGATGCTGGCCACCGAAGGCTTACGTGTCGCGCTGGTGACGACGCACATCCCACTCGCCTATGTGGCTAAAGCCATTACTCGTGAGCGCTTGCATGACGTCATTGCGATTTTGCATCAAGACTTACAACAAAAATTCGCCATTAAGCAACCGCGCATTTATATCTGCGGTCTCAATCCGCACGCGGGAGAGGACGGCTGCTTGGGTCGGGAAGAAATCGACATCATTGAGCCAGCGCTTGATGAGTTACGCCAACAAGGCATGGATATTATTGGCCCACTGCCCGCCGACACCCTTTTTCAGGATAAATATTTGCAAGACGCCGACGCTGTCTTAGCGATGTATCACGACCAGGGCTTACCTGTGTTAAAATTCAAAGGATTTGGACGCTCGGTGAATATCACCTTGGGCCTCCCATTTGTCAGAACATCAGTAGATCATGGTACCGCATTGGATTTAGCGGGTACCGGTACGGCGGATACAGGAAGCCTGCGGACGGCCATCTCCCACGCCATTGAATTAGTAGATAGCAAAGCATGAGCGATAAAGTCCATCAAGGCCACCGTGCCAGAAAACGTTTCGGACAAAACTTCCTAAACGATCCGTATGTCATCGACGGTATTGTCTCGGCAATTAATCCTTTATCTGGTGAAAACCTGGTAGAGATTGGCCCGGGTTTAGGCGCATTGACCGAACCGGTGACCGAACAAGTCGATCACCTCAACGTGGTCGAACTCGACCGCGATCTTGCCGCGCGCTTGCGAAGCCATCCATTTATGGGACCAAAGCTGACGGTTCATGAAGCCGATGCCATGGCGTTTGATTTCGCTGAGCTGGCAAAGCAGGGGCCTCTGCGCATTTTCGGTAACTTACCGTACAATGTCTCCACCCCATTGATGTTTCATCTCTTTTCCTTTGCTGACCACGTACAGGATATGCATTTCATGCTACAAAAAGAGGTGGTAAAACGTTTGGCCGCAGGCCCAGGCACTAAAGCCTATGGCCGCCTCACGGTCATGGCACAATACTACTGCAAAGTGGTGCCCGTGCTGGAAGTACCGCCAAGCGCCTTTAAGCCAGCGCCCAAGGTCGATTCTGCGGTCGTTCGCCTCGTCCCACATAAAACCTTACCGCATCCAGTCACTAATTTGTCGTGGTTGGAACGTGTTTGTCGTGAAGGCTTTAATCAACGCCGCAAAACTATCCGGAACGGTTTCAAATCGCTGGTCGATGTTGACACCTTAACCGAGCTCGGAATCGATCCCAGTTTACGTCCAGAGAACATGACACTGGCGCAATTCTCTAGCCTCGCAAATTGGTTAGATGCCAATCACTCATCATAAACAGGAGTCTTGACTTGCAAGCCACTGAACCCGCGCAATTCGAGGTCCACGTCGCCACTCAATACGTGGAAGACCAATCGGAACCAGACCATGAACGCTTTGTCTTTTCCTACACGGTCACGATTAAAAATGTAGGAGACGCCCCTGCACAGTTGATGCGAAGAAAGTGGCTGATCACTGACGCTAATGGCAAGGAGTTGGAAATTGAAGGTGAGGGGGTTGTCGGCGAGCAACCTAAGATTGCCGCAGGCGAAAAGTATACCTATACCAGTGGTACCATCATTGAAACGCCTGTTGGGGTGATGCAAGGGTTTTATACCATGCAAAATCAAGATGCGCAGTCTTTTAAGGTCAATATTGCACCTTTCCGTCTCGCGCTCCCCAACATTCTTCACTAACTCCTCCAAGGAGGCATATGGCTACCTATCTTGTCGGGGACATCCACGGCTGCGATAAAGCGCTACATGCTTTATTGGCTGAAGCTGACTTTTCGCCGGCCCGAGATACGCTTTACTCGGTCGGCGATCTCGTCGCACGCGGTCCCGATTCCCTCGCAGTTTTACGGTATTTTTATCAGCTTGGTGCATCCGCAAAGTTGGTATTGGGCAATCATGATCTCCATTTGCTGGCGGTCGCCAATGGGATTAAACCCGCCAAAGCAAAAGATAAAACGCAACCTATCTTTGATGCACCAGACGCAGACAGGCTATTAAACTGGCTGGCTCAACAACCGCTAATACGCGATATACCCGCATCAGACGGCGGGTTTCTGCTGACCCATGCCGGCATCAGTCCGCAATGGGATAAATCGACTGCCGTCGCCTGTGCCCGTGAGGTGGAAGCGATTCTGCGGAGTGAAGACCAAGTTTGGTTATTGGAGAATATGTACCATGACAGCCCTGATCAATGGGATGCTACGCTGACCGGGATAGCACGTTATCGCTATATTATTAATAGCTTCACGCGGATGCGTTTTTGTTCCCCTGACGGGCGTTTGGATATGCGGTGCAAACTCCCCCCAGATCAAGCCTTAGGCAGTGGCTTAGTACCATGGTTCGAGGTACCTAATCGCCAACCGCTTGAGCAAGCAGTAGTCTTTGGTCACTGGGCGGCATTGAATGGCACTATTCAGCCCAAACTTTATGGGCTAGATACCGGCTGTGTCTGGGGAGGAAAGTTGACGCTCCTGCGTTGGGAAGACAAAGCCTGCTTTACCGTTCCCGCCGAATAGACAAAAGGTTAAGCGCGGTCCCAAACCGTAAAGGTAAGAGGGTGCGCATTTTTCTCATCCACAGGATGCGTGCCGACCTCGGTTTTTGACCATCCGGTTCCCCATTCTGGAAAACGGGTATCACCGTCAACGTCTAAATCGATAAAGGTGAGATACAAACGATCAGCTTGAGGTAAAAACGCCTGATAAATAGTACCGCCGCCGATCACCATCACTTCTTCATAGCCAGCCACCACTTCAAGCGCTTGCTCGGGAGAGCGCACCACAGTCACGCCCTCGGGCGCAAAGTCCGCATCACCACTGATCACCACATTGACACGCTTAGGCAGCGGGCGTCCAATCGACTCAAAGGTTTTACGTCCCATCACCACAGGGTGGCCCAGTGTTGTACGCTTAAACCACGCTAAATCAGCGGGCAAGTGCCAAGGCATTCGATTGTCTTTTCCGATCACGCGGTCGTTTGCCATTGCGGCCACTAAACTAATTCGCATTGCGCTCGCCTTCCTCGATTAGATCACTGGTCGGCGACGATAAAACAATAGCCCAGGCATCGCAAGACCAATTGCCAACGCGGAGAGAATAAAGCCAGCGCTGAGTAAGTTTTCAATCAAACTGGCCCATAGCGCCGGGCTGTAACCTTGGTTATTAATCGTCACTAGCGCGATCATGGCCTTAAACGCGTACACCCCTGGAATCATGGGAATAATTGCAGCGACGGTAAAAACCTTCGGGTGAGCCAGGAAGCGCTGAGACCAATACACGCCCAGAAAACCAATCGTGGTCGCACCGGCCAGTGTCGCCCACTCAATTGCCACCCCCGACTCCATCAGAACAAAGCGTAAACCATGCCCAACCGCACCGCCATAAGCACAATACTTAAGCGCTTTCACCGGAACATTAAAGACTAACGCAAACCCCACGGCAGGGATCATCGCAAAGAACATATCTTGCAATAACGCCACGAGTAAGATCATAACCAGCCCCATGCATCTACCAAGTTCATCGCCCCCACAATACCTATTGCCGTGGCAAGGGTCAGTAATGACGCCATGGTCCAACGTGCGATCCCCATATCCACAAATCCTTTCATCATATCCGAGACGGCATTAATAAAGGGATACCCAGGGACCAGCATCAAGACAGATGATGCCATGATCAAAAAAGGCTCATTGCCCCATCCCATGATGGTCCCCGTGCTGGATAGGAGAGTGGTCACCATAGCGGTCACTGCAAAGGTCAAAAAAGGGTTAAAGTGACGATGGGCGATAAGTTGCCGAACCCGCATGCCGGTGGCAGAGGCGACAAAGGTCAGCGCAAACACCACGGCATCGCCGCCAGCTAACCGGCTAAAGGCGGCACATGACAAGCCTATCATCCCAACAACGAGCCAAGGAGGGTAACGGAATGGTTTGATACGGCTTAAGCGTTTGCGTACCGCTAACGCGTCGAGAAAGCCCTTCTCTGCTAAGATCACGGTCCGCTGTATATCTGTTACAACTTTCATGTTAATACCACGATCTGGGCTACGTCTTGCCGTGGTAATACAATGACCATGACTCAAGGTGGTCACCACCAACGAGCTGGCGGATAACGACAGCTCAACACTGTCTAACCCTAACGCACGACCGAGCCGGATACTTACATCACTGACAAGTTTGCTCTCCGCACCATGCTGTAATAGCCGTTGCCCAACTTCAATCACTAAACGTGATATCGCGCGTTGCTCTGGCTCAGTAAGTCGTTTTGTCACCCAAAATCCCTCTTCTCTCTCTGCGACGCCTTCAGTATTGGTGATTGGCTCATGCCAGTCTTTGATGCAAATAAAAGTCTCTTCAATTGTTCGCTAAATCACGGACAAAAAAAAGCCGCTGCAATCGGCAGCGGCGTGAGTCTGATTATGGCTTGTAGATGATCTCGACGTCGTAGTCGTCTTCGTTCCAATCATCCCAGTCATCATCGTTATCGTCGTCTTGCTTGAGCTGTTGTTCGTGATGATCATCCCATTTAAAGGCGACGGTTTCATCTTCAGGCTCAACCTCTGGCTTCGGCGCAGGCAGTGCCTCAATCGACGCCATCAGATCATAAATAAGCGGTTGCACATTCGCTTTATTGATCGCCGAAATCGCATAATGCTTATCGTCCCAAGCGAGCGCATCAAGCACACGCTCAATCTGAGCTTGGGCCTCATCTTCCGGCATCAGATCGACTTTATTGAACACCAACCAACGCGGTTTATCGGCAAGTTTCTCACTGTATTGGTTTAGCTCATCAATAATGGTAAACGCATTATCAACCGGATCGGTACCATCAACGGGTAGCAAATCAATCATGTGTAACAACACACGACAGCGCTCAAGGTGTTTTAAGAAGCGAATCCCTAGCCCTGCGCCGTCTGCCGCGCCTTCAATCAAGCCGGGAATATCAGCCACGACAAAGCTTTTGTCTGCGGCGACACGAACCACCCCAAGGCTTGGCACCAAGGTGGTAAATGGGTAGTCAGCCACTTTCGGTTTGGCAGCCGATACCGCACGAATAAAGGTCGATTTACCCGCATTCGGCAAGCCAAGCATACCAACATCGGCAAGCAGTAATAGCTCCAAACGCAGTGCACGTACTTCACCTTTCGTGCCCATGGTTTTTTGTCGAGGTGCACGATTGACCGAGGACTTAAAGCGTGTATTTCCGAGGCCATGGAAGCCCCCTTTCGCCACCATAACCTGCATACCATGTTCGGTAAGGTCTGCGATCACTTCACCCGTGTCTTCATCGATTGCGCGCGTCCCCACCGGCACGTTCAAGACGCGATCCTCGCCGCGTTTCCCGGTGCAGTTGCCGCCTCGACCATTCTCACCACGTGCCGCGGCATGAAAACGTTCAAATTGATAGTCAATCAGGGTATTCAGGTTTTCGTCGGCAAGCAGGTAAACGTCACCACCATCACCGCCGTCGCCGCCATCTGGGCCCCCTTTAGGCACATACTTTTCACGCCGGAAGCTGACGGTACCATTGCCCCCGTCACCGGCATCGACGCGAATAATCGCTTCATCTACAAACTTCATGCTAACTTCTCCGCACCAGTTATGAATGCCTATGGCGTCTCACAACCAGCCTTATCCCAGATTAGTGAATGGTGATCATATCGATCTTAGGATCATTTTTCAGCGTTGGCCGATTATCTGCGTACCGTGATGAGGCGGTGGCTTGATCGGTGATCCCCAGACACAATAAAAAGCCCCGCCATAAGGCAGGGCTTCAAAAATTCGCGTTGCGTTGAAGCTTATTCAGCTTCGATAGTAACGAATTTACGGTTATGACGACCTTTGGTCTCGAACTTCACTTTGCCGTCTGACAGAGCGAATAGAGTGTGGTCTTTACCGCAACCTACGTTGCTACCTGCGTGGAACTTAGTGCCACGTTGACGCACGATGATGTTACCTGCTAATACAGACTCACCACCGAAGCGCTTAACACCTAGGCGTTTACTTTCTGAATCGCGGCCGTTTTTAGTGGAACCGCCAGCTTTTTTGTGTGCCATCTCTTCTCTCTCCTACTCTTAAGCGCTGATGCCAGTGATTTTGACTTCAGTGAACCACTGACGGTGGCCCATGTGCTTGCGAGAATGTTTACGACGACGGAACTTAACGATATTCACTTTATCGCCGCGACCGTGAGTAACAACTTCTGCTGTTACGGTTGCACCGCTAACAAAAGGCGCGCCAACTTTAACGTCTTCGCCGTTTGCCACTAGCAATACTTTGTCAAGTTCTACACTTGCGCCAGTTTCAACGTCTAGCTTTTCCAAGCGAATAGTCTGGCCTTCGCTTACTCGGTGTTGCTTACCACCACTTTGGAAAACTGCGTACATGTTTTACTCCGCATTTCCGCACGGCCTGCTGCATTTATGAACAACAAGGGGTGCGCATATAATTCATCAATAGGGCGCGAATTCTACGGTAGAAATTAATTAGAGGCAAGAGGGTAACGCAAGAAAATTGGTGAAAAGCTGCTCAGCATTCATTCCCACACATTTTACCGGTGTGATCGCTATCTCGTCATACGTTATCTGGTGTACCATGTCAGTCTTAATACCCGCTCTAGTGCCGATACTGACGAAAGATCCATCACCGTCTGTACGTATTAGCGATCGTGACTCACACCTTACATGGGGTAAGTTGTATATCGTTAGCTCGGCAGGCAAGTAACTAGGACAACGCCCGGATATATACATGGATTTCAAATCAATCCAAGCCTTGATCAGTGATGACATGGCGCAGGTCGACCAAAAAATACTCGCTCAGCTCAATTCTGATGTCGCGCTGATTAATCAGCTTGGTTTTTACATCGTTAACAGCGGTGGCAAGCGTTTACGTCCCATGTTGGCCATTTTGGCCGCGCGTGCATTGGGTTACCAAGGTGATAAACACACCACCGCAGCCGCTTTCATTGAGTTTATCCACACTGCCACTTTGCTTCATGATGATGTGGTCGATGAATCCGACTTACGCCGTGGTAATGCCACCGCCAATGCTTTATTTGGTAATGCGGCAAGCGTCTTGGTGGGGGATTATATTTATACGCGTTCATTTCAGATGATGACCAGCTTACGCTCACTGAGAATTCTTGATTTGATGAGTGAAGCGACCAATGTTATTGCCGAAGGTGAGGTGTTGCAGTTAATGAACTGTAACGATCCCGACACCAGTGAAAGCAGTTACATGCAGGTGATCTATTCAAAAACGGCGCGTTTGTTTGAATCTGCGACACAGATAGGGGCAATTCTCAACCAAGCGGATACTGATACGGAAAAAGCCCTGCAAGATTATGGCCGTTACCTGGGGACTGCGTTCCAGCTGATTGATGATGTCATTGACTACACCAGTAAAGATGATGAGATGGGCAAGCAAACCGGTGATGATCTGGCTGAAGGCAAACCGACGCTGCCTTTGCTTCATGCAATGCAGCACGGCAGTGACGCTGAATCGGCGATGATTCGCGACGCGATCGAAAAAGGGAACGGACGCGACAAGCTCGACGCTATTTTAGCGTGTATGGACGCCTGTGGCTCGCTCGCTTATACCCGTGAACGCGCAGAGCAAGAAGCGGAAAAAGCGGTCCGTGCCCTCGATAGCCTTTCTGATTCGCCCTACAAACAAGCCTTGGTCGCGCTCGCCAAGTTGGCCGTTGATCGCAATACTTAAGTCAGCGCAGAGCTTAGTCAGCGCAGACTTCACCGCAGTGATGCCTCGCTATCACGCTTGTGCCTACATGTAAAAAGCGGCGCCCTAATTGGACGCCGCTTTTTTCGTTCTTGCGGTTTATTTTGCGGCGAACTCTTCACCCATTTGGATATCGTTATGCAGGATGTCTAACATCTTGTCCATCGCTTGCTGTTCAAAGGCGCTCAGCTCACCGATGTCTAAGATTGCCTCGACACCATTTTTACCTAAATGTACAGGCTGCGCGAAAAAGCGTGCGTGTTCACCGCTGCCTTCAACGTACGCACATTCAACCACATTAGCTTCACCTTGCAACGCTCGCACTAAAGACAGGCCAAAACGACATGCCGCCTGTCCCATGGATAGGGTTGCTGAGCCTCCCCCTGCTTTCGCTTCAACCACTTCCGTCCCTGCGTTTTGAATACGTGGCGTCAGTGACTCCACTTCTTCTTGACTGAAGGTAACGCCTTTAACTTGCGATAATAGAGGCAAGATCGTCACACCTGAGTGGCCACCGATCACGGGAATGGAGACGTCACGAGGATCCATTCCTTTCAGCTCGCCGATGAAAGCTTCAGAACGAATCACATCCAGCGTCGTCACACCAAACAGTTTGTTTTTGTCATAGACGCCTTTCGCTTTTAAGACATCCGCAGCAATCGCTACCGTGGTGTTGACTGGATTAGTAATAATACCAACACAAGCCTTTGGACACACATCGGCGATTTTTTCCGCCAATGACTTAACAATACCTGCATTGACATTGAACAAGTCAGAGCGATCCATGCCCGGCTTACGTGCTACCCCTGCAGAGATCAGCACAACATCGGCCCCTTCTAGCGCCGGGGTTGGATCTTCACCGCTAAACCCTTTAATGCTGACGGGGGTCGGAATATGGCTCAAATCGACGGCCACACCGGGCGTCACCGGTGCGATATCATATAACGCCAAGTCGGAACCGGCTGGCAGGTTATTTTTAAGTAGTAGGGCTAAGGCTTGACCAATGCCTCCCGCAGCGCCAATCACAGCAACTTTCATGTCGTTCTCCTTTCGATATTTCTTATTGTCCGGATCCGGTCCGGCTTCTGTTCGGGCACAAATCGCCCATCAATGGTGCGAGCTGTTGCTTCATCATATGCCCGGGTATACCCCCACTCAAGCTTCGGGCAATGATGATCAGCCTAAGCTCTCATTTTTTCGCTCACCCTCGAAACCGGTGTGCGTTCAAGGCTTAGCCGAGACGTAACAACAGTGATATTGTCGCCATTTTAGGCGCGCAATGATTGCTCCTGATTGCATGTATATGCAAAATAGCAACTCGTTTGTCATTACGAGTCTGCCGTCATGCGTAACTCAGAAAAACAAGACCAATTAGTTCGAGCGTTTAAAGCGATCCTCAAAGAAGAAAAATTCAGTTCTCAAGGCGAAATAGTCGAAGCCCTACGTGCTCAAGGATTTGAGGGCATCAATCAATCGAAAGTCTCGCGCATGTTGACCAAATTCGGCGCTGTACGTACCCGTAACGCCAAAATGGAGATGGTCTATTGCTTGCCGATTGAGCTCGGTGTTCCGACCACTGGCAGCGCGTTGCGAGAGCTGGTGATGGAAATCGACTATAACGAGGCCGTGGTCGTGATTCATACCGGTCCAGGTGCCGCCCAATTAATTGCGCGTCTACTCGACTCACTCGGTAAGGCCGAAGGCATTTTAGGCGCTGTCGCCGGGGACGATACGATCTTTATCACCCCCACCCGAGGTACCAGCACAGAAGCGCTATTTGAAGCGATTTGTGACTTGTTCGAATACCATTATTGATTTTTTTATCAGGCAGCGTGACACCGCTGCCTGTCTGCCTTGTCTCATATTTGAAGCGCCCTCCCTAAGACAAAAGCCATAACATCTTTTTAATTTTTCTGTACCGCTCTGTTACTATCTGTTTTCAGTACTATCTATTTTTAGCTGCTAACACACTGTCCACGCTTTCGTTGAGGGTCAATGAAAACGCGCGGAGCAGTGAGCTGCAGACTGGCCAATCACCACACCAGTGAAATAGGCCAAGTAGGCTTTTCTCGGGACACTGCCGCCGCATCAGCGGTGCATATGATAATAAGGACAAACTGCATGACGAAGACACATCAACCGTCTCCTGATGTGCAAGACATGGTGGCGCAAGCAGATACGGGTGCGCGCTCACCACATGGACTATCAGGACGTATTCTTTGGCTGGTACCACTTATCTGGTCCCTTTTTCAGCTTTGGTATGCGTCGCCACTTCCCTTTGCACTCGATTTTGGCGTCCTCAATAATACACAAGCACGCTCACTCCACTTAGCGTTCGCGATGTTTTTGGCCTTCACTGCCTACCCCGCGCGTAAAACATCACCTCGCGACCGTGTACCTTTTCTAGATTGGATTTTTGCCCTTATCGGCAGCCTAGCCGCCGGGTATTTATTCTTATTTTACAATCAACTGGCCGATCGTGCCGGTGCCTATACTGCCTTCGATATTAGTGTTGCCGCGATCGGCATGGTATTGATGCTCGAGGCAACACGACGCGCTTTAGGGCCACCATTAATGGTGGTAGCCGCCGTTTTCTTGCTTTACACCTTTGCTGGCCCCCACATGCCCGATGTCATTGCCCACAAAGGCGCCAGCCTTAATAAGGCGATGTCGCATCTGTGGCTAACCACTGAAGGGGTGTTCGGGGTCGCATTGGGCGTCTCTACCTCATTCGTTTTCCTGTTTGTACTCTTTGGTGCCTTACTCGATCGCGCGGGCGCTGGGGGCTATTTCATCAAAGTGGCGTTCTCTTTACTGGGCCACATGCGCGGCGGTCCCGCGAAAGCCGCAGTGGTCGCCTCGGGCCTGTCCGGGTTAGTCTCAGGCTCCTCGATTGCTAACGTGGTGACCACCGGCACCTTTACCATTCCACTGATGAAGCGGGTTGGTTTCCCAAGCCACAAAGCGGGGGCAGTAGAAGTGGCCGCGTCCACCAACGGTCAGCTTACACCGCCGATAATGGGGGCCGCCGCCTTCTTGATGGTGGAGTACGTAGGGATTTCTTATGTCGAAGTGATCAAAGCTGCCCTGCTCCCGGCGTTGATTTCCTACATTGCGCTGATTTACATCGTTCATTTGGAAGCTTGTAAAGCGGGTATGGAAGGCTTGCCGCGCCGCCACTCTAGTACGGTATTGCAAAAGCTCTTTTCCTTTATGACGGTATTTGTTGGGCTATTAGTGCTCAGCGCAGCAGTCTATTACGGCATTGGCTGGACCAAGGACGTATTTGGCGTCATGGCCACCGTGGTGATCGGCATACTGACCCTAATTGCGTATGTTCTTCTGGTGCGCTATTCCGCCCGCTACAAGTCTGAAGCCGCCGAAGATCCAGCGGCCACGGATTTATCAGAGGTGCCAGAGCCAGGCCCTACCGTTCGCTCCGGGTTGTATTACTTGCTGCCAATTGGCGTGCTGGTTTGGTGTTTGACCGTCGAGCGTTTTTCACCCGGCCTATCGGCGTTCTGGGCAACTATCTTTATGATTTTTATCATAGTGACCCAGCGTCCACTGATCGCCTACTTTAATCAACGCACCAACTTCAAAGAAGAAATTCGAGAAGGGGGCGTTGATCTACTCGAAGCCTTTGTCACTGGCGCGCGCAACATGATTGGCATCGGTGTCGCCACGGCGGCTGCCGGGATCGTTGTCGGCACCGTGACTCTAACCGGCATTGGTTTGGTCATGACTGATTTTGTCGAGCTCATTTCTGGCGGTAATATCTTCTTGATGTTGCTCTTTACGGCAGTGATCAGCTTACTGTTAGGCATGGGGCTACCGACCACGGCAAACTATATTGTGGTTTCTACACTGATGGCCCCTGTCATTGTGACCTTGGGGGCACAACAAGGGCTGATTATTCCGCTTATTGCCGTGCACCTTTTTGTGTTCTACTTCGGTATTCTCGCCGATGACACGCCACCGGTCGGTCTCGCCGCTTTCGCGGCCGCGGCCATTGCTAAATCGGATCCGATTCGTACCGGTGTACAAGGCTTTACCTACGATATTCGTACCGCCATTTTACCTTTCATGTTTATCTTCAACACTCAGTTGTTGTTGCTCGACCTCGACGGTCCTTTCCACCTGATATTGACCATTATTTCCGCGACCATTGCGATGCTGGCTTTCTCTGCCGCAACCCAAGGGTGGTGGATGACCAAAAATAAATGGTGGGAAACCGTATTGCTGTTGCTTATCACCTTCTCTCTATTTCGACCTGGTTTTTGGTGGGATGAAGTCTATCCTCCCACCACCAGCTACCCAGGAACAGAAATTATGCGCGTAGCCGAGCAACTGCCTGACGGAAAACCGCTGCAACTGGTCGTGGAAGGGGAAGACTTCTTTGGCGATCAGATTTCCAAACATGTGGTTTTGTCGGTAGATAGTCGCCTCGAAAGCGGCGATGCACGGGTACGTGATACCGGTTTGATACTGCGCGAAGAAGATAACTCATTACTGGTTGATAGGGTCCAATTTGGAAGCGATGCCGATAAGGCAGGGATCGACTTTGATTGGCAAATTAAAACCGTCACGGTGGATAACATCCGCCCGTGGAAAGAATGGGTTTTTGTGCCGACACTATTACTCTTGGCATTGCTGGGCTGGAATCAACGCCGTCGCATCCGCCAAGCCTAATGACAGGGGGCACGTGCGCGGCGCGTGCCCTTTTCTTTTTTGATAGCAAAGGATATCGCTATGTATAAACACATTCTGGTTCCGGTCGATTTAAATGATGAGAGCTTCGCGGATAAGGCGGTTGATCACGCTGCATGGCTGGCCAGTCAGTCCGGCGCTAAGCTCCACCTTCTGACAGTCCTGCCGGGGATTCATAATTCCATGGTCGCCTCTTACTTCCCTGAAGAAGCTGCCAATAAAATGAAACGTGACATGAAGCGAAACCTGCAAGGATTTGCGGATAAATATGTCCCGAAAAACGTGGCCTGCCAGGTGTCTGTTGAAGAAGGCAAGCCTTACAAAGGGATTATCAAAACCGCCGAGCGCTTGGAGTGCGACTTGATCGTCATGCCAAGTCATAAGCGTTCTCGCGTCAACAAGATGATGTTAGGATCGGTGGCCGCGAAAGTGCTTGAAGGCGCTACCATGCATGTGATGGTACTCAAACCTTAGCCGATATCTGGCTGCTCATTTAGGGCCACCCTCGTAAAGTGAAGGTTCAGGCCTTGCCTGAACCTGATTGATTATGCTTTATCGCGAGGGCGTTGATCATACCCCCAGCGCGGCACCAAGGTTTGCGCCGCCCCTAAGTGGTCGAGAATGCGCGCCACCATAAAATCGACCAAGTCGTCAATAGACTGGGGTTGGTGATAAAAACCCGGCGCAGCAGGCATAATGGTGACGCCCATCTGCGATAGCTTGTGCATGTTTTCTAAATGCAGCGTTGAAAACGGCGTCTCGCGAACGACCAGTAACAATTGCCCCCGTTCTTTGAGCACCACATCCGCCGCCCGTTCAATCAAGTTATCGGATAGACCATGGGCAATCGAAGACAAGGATCCGGCCGAGCAGGGACAGACAACCATTTTCTTCGGCGCTGCCGAGCCCGAGGCGACCGGCGAAAACCAATCTTCTTTACCGCAAACGATCAGTTTATTGCTATCACATTGCAGATGTTCGGCTAATATTTTCTGTGCCGCTTGCGGGCCTGACGGGAGTTTCAACCCGTGTTCGGTCGCCAGCACCACGCGAGCGGCCGAGGATATCAGTAAAAAGACCTGATAATCTTGCGCAAGCAGGCACTCCAGTAACCGTAGGCCGTATGGCGCGCCCGACGCTCCTGTCCATGCCAGCGTGATACGCTTATCCGTCATGCTTTTCTCCTTTGTGACTCAACGCACTGAGCAACTTATCGTGAATACCACCAAAACCCCCATTACTCATGATCAACACGGTATCGCCCGGCAAGGCTTGCTCACTCAGCGCGACAACCAGTGTGTCTATATCAGTGTGAATTTGCGTAGGTTGAGGACAATGATCCGCCACCGCATCGAGCGACCAATCGAGCCCTTGAGGCTGATATAAAAACACACTGTCCGCACTCGCCAGCGACGCGGCTAGCGTGTCTTTATGGACCCCTTGTTTCATGGTGTTCGAGCGCGGTTCTAATACGGCGAGAATACGCCCTGCGCCGACCTTGGCTCGCAAGCCCTCCAAGGTCAGTCGAATAGCGGTCGGATGATGGGCAAAATCGTCATATACCGTGACGCCAGCCCGCTCGCCACGCCACTCAAGCCGACGCTTAGTATTGATAAATCTCTCGAGCGATTGACAAGCCAGACCCGGGGTCACTCCCACATGACGCGCCGCTGATAACGCCATCAAAGCATTACGCACGTTATGATCACCGACCAAATCCCAGCTAACCGATCCCACGAGATCACCGGCAAAGTACACATCAAATTGGCTGCCAGCTGCGTCTTTTTTCACGCTTTGCCACTGGCCATCAGGCCCCGCATACACACACTCACTCCAACACCCCATTGCGAGTGTTTCAGCTACGTTGGGATCATCGGACGGCGCAATAATCTGGCCAATCCCAGGTACGGTGCGTATCACATGATGGAATTGCTTTTGGATCGCGGCCAGATCATCAAAAATGTCGGCATGATCGAACTCAAGGTTGTTAATAACCAAGGTTTTCGGTTGGTAGTGAATAAACTTGGAGCGCTTATCAAAAAATGCACTGTCGTATTCATCGGCCTCGACCACAAAAAACGGGCTATCGCCCAAACGGGCTGACGCATTAAAATTGCTGGCCACGCCACCGATCAAAAACCCAGGCTGATAACCACAGTCTTCTAAAATCCACGCCAACATGCTGGCGGTGGTGGTTTTTCCGTGTGTACCTGAAACCGCTAACACCCAGCAGTCTTGGAGTAAAAAATCATGCAGCCATTGCGGACCAGACGTGTAAGGCAAACCTTGATTGAGTACGGCTTCAACACAGGCGTTCCCGCGGCTCATAGCATTACCAATCACCACTAAATCCGGCTTAGGTGTAAGCTGCGCAGGATCATAGCCTTCAATGATAGCGATCCCTTGGGATTCGAGTAAGGTACTCATTGGGGGATAAACCTGGCTATCTGAGCCTGTCACTTTGTGCCCCAATTGTTTTGCCAGCATGGCGGCTCCACCCATAAAGGTGCCGCAAATGCCTAAAATATGAATATGCATGGCCTTCACTGTATTGTTGGTTACCCAGCCGTTGGACGCGGGCCATTATTATGCCTTGGATTAACGCTTGGGTCTTATCGCTTGCGCGCATATGACATGGTTTTTTATGTCGCGATCACACTTCCCTGGCCTCATCCATTTCTTCAGTACGATTAAAAAGTCACGAGCGCTAGAATGACAACGATTTCAAGAGGCAGAGCACTGCCCACTTAAATGCCATTGAATTAGAAAGACAGTTCATCATCACTAAGGATTGAGAATGCCCGACATTAAGACCCTCGGCGAATATATTGTTGAGAAGCAACACGCGTTCCCGCATGCCAGCGGCGACTTATCCTCTTTGCTTGCCTCGATTCGTCTCGCCGCCAAAATTGTCAACCGTGAAATCAACAAAGCCGGTCTGGTCGATATTGCAGGCGCGATTGGTACGGAAAACGCGCAAGGCGAAGAGCAGCAAAAACTCGACGTCTATGCCAACGAAAAGTTTAAAGCTGCGATGGAGGCGCGCGATCAGGTTTGCGGTGTCGCGAGTGAAGAAGAAGATGATGCGGTTATTTTTAACAAACAGCTCAACCGCAATGCCAAGTACGTGGTCCTCATCGACCCACTCGATGGTTCTTCCAACATTGATGTTAATGTGTCTGTTGGCACCATTTTCTCCATTTACCACCGCGTATCGCCAGTCGGTACTCCCCCCACCGAGGAAGACTTCCTACAGCCCGGCCACCGCCAAGTGGCTGCCGGTTACATCATTTACGGCTCATCCACCATGTTGGTTTACACCACAGGTGATGGTGTGCATGGCTTTACCTATGACCCATCGCTGGGTCTGTTTTGCCTCTCTCACGAGAATATGACCGTTCCTAAAGAGGGAACGATTTACTCGATTAACGAAGGCAACTACATCAAGTTCCCGCAGGGCGTCAAAAAATATATCAAATACTGTCAAGAAAACGTCCCTGACGAGAAACGGCCGTATACGTCACGCTATATTGGCTCTTTGGTGGCCGATTTTCACCGTAATCTGCTAAAAGGTGGCATTTACTTGTACCCGAGTACCCTGGCTTATCCAAACGGTAAATTGCGGTTGCTGTATGAATGCAACCCCATGGCGTTTATTATCGAGCAGGCCGGCGGCAAAGCTACGGATGGGATGCAGCGGGTGATGGACATTGAACCCAAAGAACTTCATCAGCGCGTTCCCTTCTTCGTTGGCTCTCGTAATATGGTGGATAAAGTCGGCGAATACTTGGAAACCTATCCTGATCATGAAGACAATTAACGCGTATTAGCAAAAAGAATCCCGCGCTTTTTTATGATGACGAGGCGACCTGGTAGGTCGCCTCTGTTATTTTCACGCTTGGCGGTTATAATTGGCACACACTGTTTAATTTAACAAAAGGACATTCCATGAGCCTGAACCAGGTCCCTGCGGGCAAAGATCTGCCTGAAGATATTTATGTGGTGATTGAGATCCCAGCGAATGCTGATCCAATCAAGTACGAAGTGGACAAAGATAGCGGTGCGGTATTTGTCGATCGCTTTATGTCTACCCCAATGTTTTACCCATGTAACTATGGTTATGTAAACCATACCTTGTCACTTGACGGTGACCCGGTAGACGTACTGGTTCCAACCCCATTCCCTCTCGTACCCGGTTCAGTAATCCGCTGCCGTCCAGTGGGTGTGCTAAAAATGACCGACGAGTCTGGTGAAGATGCCAAAGTTGTCGCAGTGCCTCATAGCAAGCTGACCAAAGAGTACGATCACGTGAAAGACGTGAACGATCTGCCTGAGCTACTCAAAGCACAAATCACGCATTTCTTCGAGCGTTACAAAGAGCTTGAAGCCGGCAAGTGGGTCAAAGTCGATGGCTGGGCCGATGCACAAGCTGCAAAAGACGAAATCCTGTCTTCTTTTGAGCGCGCACAGAAATAATCGAGCGTGTAACTGAGACAGTAAAGGCCCGCTCTATCAGCGGGCTTTTTTATTTAATCTCAAACTGATAAAGCACATCGACCGCTTGGTCAACACCCGACACCGCTTCTAGGTAAAGGTCTTTCATTAAACGATAGCGCACAGTAAATACCCCAATCGCATCGAAGATCCCGACCCCATATTTCACTTCCAAATCCGGTAAAATATAGCCTGACACTTCGACCTTTTGTTCGTCGCCGGCACCCGCGGTATCTAAGGTGAGATCCTCAACACCAAAGGCTTGGCCGATCTCTCCTACCAATTTTCCGCTTTGCGCTAACCCAATACCAATCAGCATCGAGGTCATATTGGCATCGCCGGCGCCAGCATCCAGCGCTCGGCCACGCAATAGATAAGATAAGGCATTCGCCTGCGAGCCAGCCGGATCCATAAATATATCCGCAACCGGATCATCGGCCGGGCCACTCAAGCGAATACCTGCGATCACATCCCCCTCTATTCGCTCTGGGTTACGAATCGCTTCCACTTGCAGGTAGGGTTGGTCGGCAGGGCCATTAAACAAGATTTCCCCTTTGCGGATAATCAAGTCTTGCCCGAACGAGCGATACGTTCCGTCCAGTAAGCTGACATTCCCGACAATTAATACACCTTGCGGGTTGTTTTTGATATTCAGTTCACCGGATAAGCGCGACTTTAAACCAAAGGCTGCGAGACTAACGTCATCCCCCAGCGCTAACTTTACATCGGTGACTAGGTTAAACGGCATCGGCTCGTCTTGTTCTGTACTTTTTGGCGTATAGTCTTGGTTTAACAGCACCGTATCGTCTGACACCGTCACCGCTGACGCAGGTAAGTTTTCGACTTCTATCCGTCCCCAAGGCACATGAATATCACCACGAATCGCGACCTGGTCAGGCGTCGCAGAGACGGTAAGATCTGGCGCGACATCGAGCTTTACCATTGGGGGAAGGTTAACACGTAACGTATCACCCGATACATTCAAGCCAAATTGCCAATCATCAATGCGGGGCCATTGGCCATCGCCTTTTAGTGTTAGCGGACCCTCAGGCGTGATTAACTGCCCATCCAGTTGCCCTTGTTGCCCATCAACCGTCAGAGCCAATTGCCCGTTATCTACATCCACCGGTGACGATAAGCCTTTCATCCGCAGCCCACTGACCGTCATGCCGCCATACACTTGCGGTAACGTTAGTGGGCCTTCAAGACGTAAATTCGCATTCACTTCACCATTCATATCCGCTTGTTTATCGTTTCCGAGCAAGGGCTCAAGCTTGGCCAATTGCACAGCAGTCACGGTAAGGTCGCCAGTAATCGTAGGTGTAGGGGCCAATAAATCGGTTAGGGTAAAGCCAGACGCAAGGGTGCCACCATCATCCAACGTCAGAGCAAGCGCCCCTTGTAATTGGTCATTGTGCCAGCGTGCATCCATGTTCGCGTGTTGCCAGTCAATGACTAGTGGCCTTTCTGCTTGCTGACGCAGTGCACCGTCGGTGATATCAATCGAGGCGCGTACATCTGGCGAGGCGTCAGGCTGCCATCGAGCGTGAACGGCTGCATTGGCACGTGTATTGAGCTGCCATTCCGGCGGTAAGAAGGCGGAGATTTGCGCCGCTTCAAAGCCTTCAATCTTGGCGGCCACGTCCCCTTGCGCGCCGACGGTTGCCGGTTGCGATAAGCACAAGGAAGTGGCTTGCCACTGCCAGCAATGCTCGCCGATCTGGGTTTGCGTATCGGCGAAAGTAAACGCAATGGGCGCCGCGGTTTGCTGCACGATGTCGCCAATGTCTTCTACATTCACCCGCGTATCGAGCAGTTGCCCTTGCCAACCGGACTCGCGCGCCAGCGCACCTTGAATACTCAGCACGCCAGAGGTAGGAACGCCTTGCCAGCGTAAATCCAGCTGATGCTCGGCTTCATCACCGCGGACGGTAAGATCTAAGTTCTCTAAACGCAGCGTTTGATAGCGCCCTCCCAGTACAGACACATTCAGGTTGCCACCTAAGGTATCCTTGAAGGCCAGCGCGCCGTCTAAGGTAAGCTGATTGATGCGAAGATCTTGCCAGCGCAACTGCTTGGCATCGACGGCCAGTTTGGCATTGGGATGGGCAAAGGGCCCGCTCAGACGCGCATCGCCACGAATCACACCAGTTAACATCGGTAATGATTGAGACAGGTCAGCAATATCCACCGATAGCCCCATTTGCCACTCGTCACGCACTTGTCCTTGTGCAGTAATACGGTTAGGGCCGTGGGAAAACGTCAGACCGGAGGTAGAAACGCTAGGTTGTCCATCGCCATCACGATCATGGGCATTGAGCGCGCCAGATACCGAAAGGGGGAGTTGCTCAAGCTCACCATGAACAACCAAGGTTGGCATAGATACATCCCAGCCACCCTGTGGCGTTAAGCGCCCACGATGACTCACGGCGCCGGTGAGATCACCATTCACCTCAGGCCATTGCCGCTGAGGCTGAATATGGGCAAAGCCTAACTCGGCTTGCCAAAAAGGCACGCTGGACCAATCCACGCTGGCGCGCCCAGCAACAGTACCACCGAGTGTTTGTGCCTCAAATTGCGAGAGCTTGAGCGCCGAGAGGCTACCTTGCCCGGCAAGGTTTAGTTGTGTTTTCGGCACCTCAGGACCGTCGACGTCACTTTGTAGCCCCAGCTGATAGTCAGATAAGTCACCATCGGCGTGAAAGTGTAGCTCGCGTAATGCCGCGATCGCTTTCCCCGTCAGCGGCCACGCCAATGCCTCGCTATCCAATTGCACGGCAAAAGGTAAGTTCGGTGCCAGGACATTCGCCTCACCATCAAGTTTGGCATTCACCGGTCCTGTTGCCTCAGCGCGCAGCGCTAAAGCCGCTAAACTCCCCGTCGCCGACAGTGACAATGCTTGCCCTTGGAGCGGTGCCAATTTCGTGGTCAACTGTGTTTCTAAGGTCAGTGGGTACTCACCTTCCAACAAGATATCGCCAGAAAGCTTAGCCGTGCCCTGAGGGGCAGCCACCGAAAAATGGTCAATCGTCACCGCACTGCCCTTGACGGCGCCGACGAGATCTAACGAAGAAAAGGTATGTACTGTACCGGCGTCAATACGAGTATCGCGTAGGCTAAATTGCTCAACATTGATATTTAGCGGCACATGAATGGACGGCAAGCGGAGCCCTGGATAATGAAAAGGGGCACTCGAGGCGTCGCTATCAGGTTTACCAACCGCACGGTCGGTATTTTCTTGATCACTGTCGTTGGTGGGCAGGGTAACCACCAGCTGCTGCCACTTTGTGGGCGATAAGGTTAATGTGCCTCCCTCGACATGCACACCGCCTTGAAGCTGCTGCCAGTCAATCGCCTGTCCAGCCACCTGAATCGCCACATCATTGAATGCAAACGCGTTAATATGTATCGGTAGCGGCGATTGGATCCTCGCGGTAGACGGCTCGGCGGCGGTGTTGTCATCGCTTGGCGGGAAATTAAGCGCAAGCGTTACCCCTTCAGCCGCCAGTTGTTCGACACAGATTGATGGGGTAAGTAAGCACTTACCTTTTATCTCAATCCCCAGCTTATTAGCGGCCAATTGGATTTGCTCATCCTGATATTGCAGACCACGAAGTTCAAAGCCGGTCAGCAAAGTACCCTCGGCTTGTTCAAGCGATAATGCAGGTATAGCTTTCTGTGCCCCCCACACTCCAACTTGTAACCCGATCGGCGTAAATAAGGTGGTGGACACCAAACCTACCAGCGCAAATATCGTGATTAATAGAATCAAAGTTAATCTAACCAACCACCGGCTCATAATTCAGGCCCCAACGTCAGGTGCACACGAAAGTCGTCATCGTCATTATCAAAACCATGGGCGACATCAAGGCGAATCGGGCCCACCGGTGATGACCAACGAATGCCTGTCCCGGCCGCGCGCTTCCATGACAAATGGTTGGTCCACGCATCGCCGCCGTCAGCAAACACCGCCCACCACCAATTGCCACCAAGACGATACTGATATTCTAAAGTCCCGGTTAACATATAGCGTGCACCACTTAACTGACCGCTGTCATCGACAGGCGAGACGGTTTCATAGCCATAACCACGAATGCTGTTATCCCCCCCAGCGAAAAAGCGTAATGATGGTGGTGCTTCACGAAACTCCTCGGAAATCAGGGCGCCACCATCGACCCGAAGTAAGCCACGATGATTCTTATTTAAACTGCGAATCCAAGCACTACGACCTTGAAGTCGCAGCAAGCTAATATCCGACAGCCACGCGGGATCGGCTGCCTCCAGCGTCAGTGATTGCTTGTCTCCCCAATGCGGCATCAGACCACCACGCACGCGCGTTCGGGTAACGTTGACGCCCGGCAGCACCACGCTGACGATATCTTCATCTTGCCCTTGGCTATAGTTTTCGTACAGCCAGCGCAGCGATACACTGCGCTGCCAGCCGGTATCATAAAGCCAGTGTCGGGAGACAGAGGTCGTCGCTTCAAAACTGGTGGTATCGCGTTGGTCTGTATTTTTTAACCCCAGCTGAACTTGATAGTATTGCCGTGAAACATCGTCAAGCGGCACTTTATAGGTAGAAGTAAGGGTTTGCTCTGGCTGAGAAACCGCCAGTGATGTGCTCAGGCTATGCCCCCTTGAATTATACCAAGGCTTACGCCAATTAAGCTTAAGACGCGGACCAATGTCGGTGGAATACCCCACCCCAGTTTCAAACTTATTGCGCGCTTCCGGGGTCAACGTCACCTTGATCGGCACTTCATTGTCCTCGGCGTCTTCCATATCCGCTTGGACTAATGCACTGGCAAACCAGCCCGTATTTGCTAACGCTTGGTTAAACTCGCCTAAGTCAGTAACTTGATAGAGATCACCTGGTGAAAAATCTCGCAGTGTATCAAGTCGCTTATGCTGGATTTGCGAGCCTTGATAATCGATCGCACCAAAATGATAACGCTTGCCACTGGCAAAATGCAGACGAATAAAGGCTTGCTGGCGGTCAGGCGCAACTTCGAGCCGGGCTTGCGTAAAACGACCATCAAAATAGCCCTTTTTCACGGCTAAGCTCTGGATCTGACTTTTGAGTGACTCATAATCACTGTGATTGAGCCGATGACCAGGTTGCGGTCCTTTCGCTTTAAGCGAATGAAAGTCATCATCCATCGCAGCTTCACCGGAAAAGACGACATCGACTTGCGCCACGTTGACCGGGGGGCCAGGATTAACGGAGACAACCAGGGTATCGCCCTCTGGCTCGTTCAGCGTGATTTTTGGCTGATAGTAGCCTACTGCCTGGAGTGCTTGTCGGACATCGCGCTCGACACGCGCCTTAAACCGATACGACCCATCGCGTTCTTCGGGCGCGATCGCCGCCAAATAGGTTGCTACATTTTGTTGCGCTTCACCCTCGAGTCCTTGGAGCTCAACGTCGAGGCTCGCGCGTACCCAGCTAGGTAGCAGTAAAAAGGCGATCGCAATAAGGGAGAGTTTACGTATCTTCATGCAATGAGAACCATTACTAGGGTGCCGCTCAACAAAATTGATGATATCTTGCCATATTACGCGTTGAGCTGGGCTTGATGCTAGCGCCATTCACATCAGTCCACACCCAAAGCGGTTTCATACAACACATAACGCTTTTCATCACAGCAGTAAAAGGATGCCTATGTCGATGCAATCTTCGTTCAGCCAACCCGATAATGCGATTGCGGATCGTGCTGATGCCATCACGCCCACCGAGCCACATGCCGTATTTGGGCAACCTATCACAACGGCCCCAGCGAACGGTCAGAAACAGGTCATTTTAGGGATGGGCTGTTTTTGGGGAGCGGAACGCAAATTCTGGCAACAACCAGGTGTAGTCATGACCTCTGTTGGCTACTGCGGTGGGGTAACACAACACCCGCGCTATCAAGATGTCTGTACGGGTCAAACAGGCCACGCCGAAGTGGTTAATGTCATTTTTGACCCGAGTGTCACCAGTCTGGACGCTTTATTGACGATCTTTTGGGAAAACCACGATCCAACTCAAGGGTTGCGCCAAGGTAATGACGTGGGCCCACAGTACCGTTCAGCCATTTATTACTGTGATCCTGCCGATCGCGCGACGGTAGAAGCCAGCTTTGCCGCCTATCAAGCCGCTTTAAAAGCAGCGGGCAAGTCAGATGCCGTCACCACAGAGATCGCCCCCGCAGGTACTTATTTCTTAGCAGAAACAGACCATCAGCAGTATCTGCACAAAAACCCCCAAGGCTACTGCGGCTTGGGTGGCACCGGCGTTTGCTTCCCGCCACAATAGTCTGAAGGCACGCAAACTCAGAGATAAAAAAAACACGTCATTAGACGTGTTTTTTCTGCATCGCACGTTTTTTATGCGGTGATGGCCATCGATTTAATTTCTTTATTTACTTCGGTCATGACCGAGAGTGCACGTTTATCACTGTGTCCTGGAGGTAGCAAACGCCCTCTATCAAACTCAAACGCGCCGACACCTTCAATATAAAGTCGGCCCTTAAAAAATCGTTTCACATATCGCGCAATCTGGGTTGGTCGATATTGACGAAAGATGCGAAGCATAGGGATCCCTTTATTTCTCAACCAAGTCTGATGAACAGACCGAAACAGTAACAACGCTCTTTCACCGTTTCTTGGTAAATTATGTGTTACCACCTTGGAGCACCGAATATTATCTGGCAATCTCCACGTATAAAGCTAAGCAAGCAAAGTGCCATCTTATTCTGATGACAAGCACAGAATTAGAGCCTACTGGGCGCGAAAAGTTCCTACCTTAGATCAATACGCGCGCTTTGAAGTGACGATTACTGGATAAAACTCCGATCTCGCGCACGGATTAACCCTTGGCACTTGGCACAACGCACTGTCTGGCGTAACCATAGATAACTTGGCACCGAATGCCAAATAATGACCACAGACATGGATGATAAAGCATGAATAAAACCCTACTTGCTCTCACTTTTGCGTTATTCACAGGCACCAGTTGGGCGCACACGATCCAAAACGGTGCACCTTTACCGTCAGCCAAGGTCGCCGAGCACGGCGAACTAACCTTGAATGGCGACGATATCGTTTATCAAACTTGGCAAACCGAACAGTTGCAGGAAAAAGTACGCGTGATCCAAGCCATTGCTGGACGCAGTAGCGCCAAAGAAATGAACGCCCCCCTCATGGCGGCAATTACCGCCGCGGATTTTGACGATGCACGCTATCAAACCACCACCATCATCAATCAAGATGATGCCATGTGGGGAACTGGCGGCTTTGTAAAATCGTCAGCCGAAGACAGTAAACGCGAATTTAGCTGGTCATCGATTGTGCTCGACGAAAATGGCAGTGTCGCAGAGGCATGGCGCTTAAAAGAAGAGAGCTCGTTGATTGCCGTACTGGATGATAAAGGCATGGTGCGTTTTGTTAAAGAAGGTAAGCTAAACGAGGATGAAGTGAATCAAGTTGTCAGCTTGGTGACAGAGCTGGTAAACCAATAATCATATCGCGGGCAAGGCCCGCGCTTTCATTTCAGACTTGGCGTTCAAGGCTACAATTGTTATGTTATCACATCACTTAATAACCTCATGGACGTCTGGATGACTCGGCGAGTGCTCGTCAACCTGCTATTTGTATTGGTGCTTAGCCAAGCCGGACTGTGGGCGCACCATCAAGTCGACACCTTAGCTCCGAGCCATCACAGTGAGCATTGTGGTGTCTGTCATCTCATCCCACCAGCAATACTGGCTTCCAGTATCGTGACACCGACGCCCACCTATGCTGCCAATACCCTCATCGTTTGGTCAAAACCTCAGCGAGCTTATCGTACCGCTATAGCCTTTTCGGCGCGCGCCCCACCGAGTGAAATAAATGCCTTCATTATCTAATTCATTTATTCACGAGGAGAAACCACATGAAAGCTCGTTTATTACCCAGCGTTATCACTATGGCCATCGCGACCACCTCTGCAGCAACATTATCCGATGAAGCCAGCTATCAGTCGTTCGATGCCCACGTCCACGGGGAGGTAGCACTGAGCCTCGCCCAAGACGGTGAGCGCGTATTCATTGAGTTAACGGCCCCCGGCAATGATGTGGTCGGCTTTGAACACCAGCCTAAAAACGCCGCTGACCAGCAAGCGGTCGAAGATGCCTATGCGCTTCTGCGTGATGGTGGAAAACGCTTCCAACTTGCTGAAGCAGCGAGTTGCCAGCTTGCCGAGACCAAAGTCACTAGCAGTTTTGACGACTACGATGAGCATCACGGCCACGACGAACACCATAACCACGACGAGCACTACGGCCATGACGAGCACCATAACCACGACGAGCACTACGGCCACGACGAGCATGATCAGGGTAACCACAACACTTTATCCGTGAACTATCAATTCGTTTGCCAAACCCCACAAGCCTTCACCGAATTGAAAACGGATTGGTTTAGCCTGTTCCCCAACACAGAAGCCATCAAAATTCAGGCCGTTACCGATGATAAGGTCTGGGTTGATACCTTGATTCGTGCTAAGTCGCACATCCAGTGGTAGTGAAAAAAGGAGGCGGGGCGCATCCAGTGCCCCTGTCAGGCATGATAACCATCAAACAACTAGGTTTTACGTGGCCGGGCCAGCCGCAACCGATCCTTGATATCGACAGTTTTGCGGTCAATGCTGGCGAGCATATATTTTTACAAGGTCCCAGCGGCAGTGGTAAATCCACCCTGCTAAGCCTGATTGCGGGTATTCATATCCCCCAGACGGGTACGCTGACGGTCAATCATCAAGCGCTAACGACACTGAATGATCGCGAGCGTGATCAATTCCGTGCTAACCACATTGGTTATATTTTTCAGCAATTTAATCTGCTGCCTTATTTATCGGTGATCGATAATGTCACCGTGCCGCTGCGCTTTTCTCATTTGCGTCGTCAGGCGTTGACACGATCGCCTCGTCAAGAGGCCGCCACCTTGCTCGACCAATTGGGCTTACCCACAAACTGCCACCACCAGCCGGTCACCGCGCTGAGTATCGGCCAGCAACAACGGGTCGCGGCGGCGCGGGCGCTGATTGGTGCGCCGGCGTTAATTATCGCTGACGAGCCAACTTCTGCGCTCGACGCTGACACCCGCAACACCTTTATTCAGTTGCTTCAAGACCGATGTCGTGACGCTAATAGCAGCTTATTGTTTGTCAGCCATGACAGTCAATTAGCGCCCTTGTTTGACCGCGATGTTTCGCTTCCCGCGCTTAATCGCACCATGCTGAATCGCGCCATGCATCGCAAGGAGGATCAGCAATGATTTCGCTATTGGGACTTGCGGGGAAAAGCCTGAAAAATCGCCGCGCCACCGCATTGCTTTCTTTGCTGACCGTCACCATCGCCGTGGTGCTGTTACTCGGCGTCGAAAAGGTGCGCACGCAAGCGAAGGCCAGCTTTGCCAACACCATTTCCAACACCGATTTAATTGTGGGCGCCCGTTCCGGCTCCATTAATTTGCTGCTCTATTCCGTGTTTCGAATTGGTAATGCCACCAACAATATCGGCTGGGAAAGTTATCAACGCCTTCGCGAGCACTCAGATGTGAGTTGGAGCATCCCCATTTCACTCGGGGATTCTCACCGTGGCTTTCGCGTGCTCGGCACCAGCAATGATTACTTTTCCCATTATCAATATGGTCAAAAACAACCACTCGCCTTTCGCCAAGGCGGCCCATTTTCCGGTCTATTTGATACCGTGATTGGCGCCCAAGTGGCGAAAGATCTGGGATACAAAATGGGCGATAACCTAGTGATTGCTCATGGACTGGCCGATAAAAGCTTTAATCAACACGACAATTTGCCGTTTACTGTCACCGGTATTTTGGCGCCCACCGGCACGCCCGTCGACCGCAGTGTGCATGTGTCGCTCGAAGCCATAGAAGCGATTCATGTCGGCTGGGAAAGTGGCGCACGACTCGGCCAAGGCCTCACTCAAGCCCAAGCACAGCAGCGTGAATTACAGCCCGAGCAACTCACTGCGGTCATGGTGGGTCTGAACAGTAAAATCAAAACGTTTGCCGTCCAGCGTTGGGTCAATACTTATCCACGCGAGCCATTGACTGCCATCATGCCCGGTATTGCCTTACATGAGCTATGGGACATGATGCGCGTGGGCGAGCAAGCGCTATTAGTGATCGCTGGATTTGTCGTCGTTGCTGGATTATTAGGCATGCTCTCCAGCCTGCTCACCAGCCTGAACGAGCGTCGACGAGAAATGGCCATTTTACGGGCAATGGGCGCACGTCCGGTACATATTATTCTGCTGTTGGTCAGTGAGGCGGTTGCCATCACCCTGGCGGGTATCATCTTAGGTGTGCTACTGCTTTATGGCGGTCTTGCGCTCACCCAGCCCTATAATATCAGTGAATTTGGCCTGTTCTTACCGCTCGACTGGCCCTCTTATTATGAATGTTTGTTAATGGTCGGCGTGTTTATCGCTGGTCTCGTGGTCGGCTTAATTCCCGCTTGGCGCGCGTACCGACAAACACTGTCCGACGGCATGACAATGAAGGTATAACCCATGAAAAAACGGACAACGCTCCATCTTATCGCCTGGCTTAGCGGCCTTTTGAGTTCGCTTGCTTGGGCAAGCAGTGAACCACTCATGCTCGATTGGATAGACTTGGTTCCTGAGCACGAACGGGCACAGTTTGATAGCCGCGGCATGCCAGACATTAGCCACGACGGTGATAACCCGCAAAGCTTGGTCGGCTCGGTTCGCCCTGAACTCAATAACAGCCAAGTTAAAATCCCCGGCTTTGTGATCCCGTTAGAAGGTGACGATCAACGGGTGACCGAATTCTTGCTGGTCCCTTTTCTTGGCGCCTGCATCCATGTACCACCCCCACCGCCCAATCAAATTATTTACGTAAAGTTTGCCGATGGCGCGCCGATTCAAGAACTATGGGATGTGGTTTATGTCGAAGGGACACTCAATACTGAGCATGTCAGTCATGACTTGGCAGAGGTGGGATATGTACTACAAGGTACAACGCTAAGCGCCTACGACGACGGATAGATTTCTATCAATCAGTGAGCTTGATCGGCGCCGACACCATTGTCAGACAATATAATGAGACAATATCGCCAGTGCGCCGATATAAATGGCGATCAACAGTAAATTGATGGAGTTAGGTTTTTGCCTTCGCACACGCATCCCTACGCTTAATAGATAACACCACAATGTTAACAAATTTAATCATTAATTAACATATTTGCCAGCATAAAATTTTGCTGACAATCAGTGTGAGAACCGCATGGCAGAGCAAGACAAACCCGTGGTCGTCGACGCCCACCCAGAGAAACGGCAACACCAAGATCACAGCTATAAAGAAGATGCCGATTTACGCGGCAGTAAAGGGCGACTAAAAGCGATTGCGAGCGAGTATCAGGTTGATGCTCGCTTACAAGACGTGGAGCAAGAGGATCTCGCCCATCGCAGCGCAAACCGCCAACGCCAGGTGATGCAAAAGCAACAAGCCAACCTCGAAGCGATCATTGCTCGTACCTACGAAAGTTGTCACAGTGAAACGGCACAAACCCCCGATCCGGATTGGCTGGTGCGCTTTTTCGACTTAGCCCGCAATATTCACGGCTATGCGATGCAACAGCTTTGGGCCAAGATCCTTAAACAGGAAATATTGCGTCCGGGAAGCACCTCGATCAAAGCACTCACTCTTTTAGAAACCATGACCCAGCGCGAAGCGCAAGCACTGCAACGCGCCTGTGCATTGTCCAGCACCTTTGGCCAAGACAGCACCAAAAAGCTAGTCACCGGTTTTCGTCGTCGTCAAGGCTTGGTGCAACTGCTGCGCCCAGAGCCGCCACACAAACTCTCGCTAGGGCATTACCAGCTTTCTTATACCGACTTGATGTTACTGATGGATTTAGGGCTGATCCTGCGCACCGAGCTTGAATCTGGGATCATTGAGATGCATCCTGCCATGCCATTTACACTGCAAGACACCCAGTACATGCTCACTCCGCTCCACAAAGGGATGCGCCTGTATTATTACCGCTTTAGTCCCACCGGCCACGAGCTGGCTAAACTGGTCGGCAAACGTGTGCATCCCGACTACCACCACGCGATTTGTACCTTGCTCGCTGAAGGCTTTGAGATGCGCAGCGACATTGGCGATACCGTCAACACCCATGCGTGATACCTTTAGGTGCGCAGCACTCCCCGATCGCGCAACACATCAAGGCAGACCGCCACATGCTCAGCAACACGCTGATCGCCAGTTAAATGAATCGCCGGTGCGTGCGGTGGTTCATAATCTGACGATATGCCGGTAAACGCTGGGATCTCGCCAGCACGCGCTTTTTTGTACAGCCCTTTTGGATCGCGCTGCTCGCACACCGCCAGCGGCGTATCGACAAAGACTTCGATAAACTGCCCCTCAGGCAAACGCTCACTCACCCTCTCTCGCTCCGCGCGGAATGGTGAGATAAAAGCACTGAGGACAATCAGACCAGCATCGGTCATCAACTTAGCCACCTCGCCAATTCGGCGAATGTTCTCGGCTCTGTCCTGATCGGAAAAACCCAGATCGCGACACAATCCATGGCGAATATTATCGCCATCCAGCAAATAGGTATGGTGCCCTTCGGCCACCAAGGCGGCCTCCAACGCACCAGCAATGGTCGATTTGCCCGAGCCAGACAAGCCAGTAAACCAAAGCACGACCGGCTGCTGCTGCTTTTGTTCACTGCGCGTTGCTTGATCAACACTATGTGTATGCCAGATCACGTTAGGATCGGAAGACGATCTAAAAGATTGCGTCATAAATAGTCTCTCCGTCCGCCATGCCAAAATACGTGTGTTATCACGATTCACCTATTCTATTATCATTGCCTTAATGAGACCTCGTATCGGGCTAGCGAATGATGTGGCTAGCCCGATATAGGGCTTATTAACACTCAGGTATTATCTATCCCAGCTGACCAAGATCCCGCGCTTGCCAATGCGGAAAGTGCTTGCGGATAAGCTGGTTTAATTCAAGCTCAAACGCTGAAAACGACGAGGTGGTTAGTGGCTGCGTCTCAGCGACATGACGAATCATGCCCGCGCCGACCGTCACATTGGTGAGGCGGTCAATCAGGATAAAGCCACCGGTATTCGGGCTATCGTGATAGGTATCTAGCGGCACCGCTTCGCTCAGAGTCAAGGTGCAACGACCTATGCCATTGAGCGGCAAGGTGTCTGCGTCATGAGTATTAAGCGTATTAACATCGACCCCATACGACAGTGCCTCAACCTGCGCTGAGGTTTTCTTGCTGGCCAACTGAATATCGTATTCGCGCCCCGGTGCCAGTGGGGTTTGCGTCATCCACACCACGTCGGCGTCAAATCGTTGACCCACCGCCACGTCATCATCCGCTCGCACCAAGAGATCGCCACGCGAGATATCAATTTCTCTATCTAAAGTGAGGGTGACCGCTTGACCGCTAAAGGCAAATTCACGATCACCGTCAAAGGTGACGATGCGCGCGATCTTCGCGGTAAGCCCAGAAGGGAGTACCTTAACCTCATCGCCCACATGCAACTCGCCACTGGCAAGGGTGCCTGCATAGCCACGGAAGTTCAGATCCGGTCGATTGACATACTGCACCGGAAAACGGAACGCGCCCGTCCCGCGTGATTTTTCAATGTCGATGGCTTCTAGCTGGCTGAGTAGCGGCTCGCCTTGATACCACGCCATCGCGTCACTGGCATTGACCACATTGTCGCCTTCCAGCGCCGACAAGGGCACCATAGACACTGACAAGCCGGGATTGAGCTGATCGGCAAAGGCCAGATATTGCTGTTGAATTTCATCAAACCGAGCTTGACTATATGCCACCAAATCCATCTTGTTCACCGCTACCACAAAATGCTGAATACCCAGCAAGTTAGCAATGTACGAATGACGGCGGGTCTGATCCAAGATGCCGTGACGGGCGTCGATTAAGATCACCGCTACATCACAGGTCGACGCGCCGGTGGCCATATTACGGGTGTACTGCTCATGGCCTGGGGTATCGGCGATAATAAACTTACGCTTGGCGGTGGAGAAATACCGGTACGCCACATCAATGGTGATCCCCTGCTCGCGCTCGGCTTGCAGGCCGTCTACCAGTAGCGCCAGATCCGGTTTCTCCCCCGTGGTACCGACACGCTGGCTATCGGCATGGACAGCAGCCAGCTGATCTTCATAGATCTGTTGCGAGTCGTGCAGCAAGCGGCCAATCAAGGTCGATTTACCGTCATCGACCGAGCCACAGGTCAAAAAGCGCAATAAACTTTTGTGTTGGTGCTGTTGCAGATAACCCTCAATACCCAGATCGGCCACCTGTTGTTGAATTGCTGGATTCATGACTGCTCCTTAGAAATAACCCTGACGCTTTTTGCGCTCCATGGATCCGGACTGATCGTGGTCGATCGCCCGCCCTTGGCGTTCACTTGAGGTAGCGACCAACATCTCTTCGATGATCTCTGGCAAAGTGGTCGCGGTGGATTCAATCGCCCCCGTGAGCGGGTAGCAGCCCAGGGTGCGGAAACGTACCGATTTATGGGTCACGGTTTCTTCGGGTCCAATCGGCATCCGCGCATCATCGACCATGTACAAGGTGCCCTCACGCTCCACCACCGGGTGTTCAGCCGCCAAGTAAAGCGGGACAATATCGATATTTTCCAGATAGATGTATTGCCAGATATCGAGCTCAGTCCAGTTAGAGAGCGGAAACACACGAATGCTCTCGCCCGGGTTCACTTGACCGTTATAGTTGCGCCACAGCTCTGGCCGTTGATTTTTCGGATCCCAACGGTGGTTCTTATCGCGGAACGAATAGACACGCTCCTTGGCACGGGACTTTTCTTCATCCCGACGTGCGCCGCCAAACGCCGCATCAAATTTATATTGATCCAGCGCCTGCTTCAGCGCTTGGGTTTTCATGATGTCGGTGTGCTTGTCGGAGCCGTGATCAAAAGGATTAATCCCCTGTGCTATTCCTTCTGGATTTTTGTGCACAATCAGATCTAGCCCCAGCTCTTTAGCGGTGCGATCGCGAAAGGTAATCATGTCGCGAAACTTCCAATCGGTATCGACATGCAACAGCGGAAACGGGATCTTACCGGGGTAAAAGGCTTTGCGTGCTAAATGCAGCATCACCGACGAATCTTTACCAATTGAATACAGCATCACGGGGTTATCAAACTCCGCTGCGACTTCCCGCAGTATATGAATGCTCTCGGCTTCCAACTGCTGGAGGTGAGTCAGTGTTTTTGCGTCCATCTTCATTATCCTTTAAGCGAAGTTAACCACGGCGGTTGGCGCTTGCGTGGGATCAGCATCGGTTGCCACATTATTATCACCAAACCAAGTCAACTGACCGGCGAGGGCCGCGACTTCGCCTATCACGATTAGGGCTGGCGACGCCGCTTGCTCAGCCAGCGACGGTAAGTTGTTGAGTTGACCGGTAAAGACTTTTTGCTCTGGGCGGGTGCCGTTTTCAATCACCGCCACCGGCGTCTCCGGTGAACGGCCATGAGCCAAAAGCTGGCTTTGAATGTGGGCCGACTTCATTAGCCCCATGTAGATCACCAAGGTTTGCTGCGCGCGTGCCAAGGTGGCCCATTCCAGCGTGTCTTGTTCTTTTTTCAAATGGCCGGTAATGAACAGTGCGGTCTGGGCATGATCGCGATGGGTGAGCGGAATACCGGCATAGGCCGTCGCCCCCGCCGCCGCAGTGATCCCAGGCACCACTTGAAACGAGACTCCGGCGTTGGCCAGTGTTTGTAACTCCTCGCCACCACGGCCAAACATAAACGGATCGCCTCCTTTTAAGCGCACCACCCGTTTTCCCGCTTGGGCATGCTCCACCAATAGACGATTAATGTCGTCTTGGCTCACACTGTGGTAGCTCGCCCGTTTGCCCACGCAAACCAGCTCTGCATCTCGGCGACACAACTCCATAATCGGCTCAGCGACTAAATAGTCGTATAACACCACATCGGCTTGCTGCATCAATTGCAACGCGCGCAAGGTCAATAGCCCAGGATCCCCTGGCCCGGCGCCAATCAAGGCCACTTCGCCTTGGGTGGTGATTTGTCCACTGAGCTGTTCAAGCGCCTGCTCGGCTTGCTGGTGTTTGCCCGCCGCGACTAAATCAGCAAACCGGCCACTAAAAGCGGCTTCCCAGAATTTACGCCGCCCCGTTAAGGTCGGAATGCGTGCTTTCAGTTTGTCGCGAAATGCGCCCGCCATCGCTGCCATTTTACCGATATGTTGGGGGACCAAGGTTTCAATTTTTTCACGGAGCATCCGCGCCAATACCGGCGCTTTACCGCCCGACGAGATAGCAATGATAATGGGGGAGCGATCCACTAAAGAAGGGACAATAAAGCTACATTTAGGGGTGTCATCGACGACATTGACCAAAATATTGCGGCTGTCAGCGGCAGTGGAGACCAACTCGTTGACTAAGGCATTATCAGTCGCCGCAATTGCCAGCATGTTTCCAYCCAGATGTTCGGGACGAAACGCCTCGCGTAACACCGTCAACTTGCCTTGCGCTTGCGCCTCTTCAATTTCACGGTCGATCTCTGGGGCCACTAAGGTGACTGCCGCCCCGACTTTGAGTAACATGCGGGTTTTTCGCCATGCCACTTCGCCACCGCCCACCACGAGGCAAGGACGACGTTTGAGCTGAGCAAAAAGAGGAAGATAATCCATGATCGCGCATTTCCTTGATGACAATACCACCACTATATCGCCCCACAAATATTACCTGAAATTCTATAAATTCATTTTTTATTCTTTTTTGTGCTTTAGGAGGGAGTGGAATGGGTAAGGCATCGGGTCAATAAAACAATGACTGCGATCGCAAAGCGCTCAATTGCCACCTCAGAGCCTTGAAACGGTTCGATAAAGCCGATCAAGCGCACAGCTTCATATGAATGATAAACGGCATAATTCAATTGCTTGATAATTAACGCACACTTTTCACTTGGAGATCCTGTTATGCGTTTGCTCCCTTCTGCTGTCGCCACCGCGGTGGTTGCTGGTCTGTTTGCCGTATCTGGCAGTGCCTTTGCCGATACCATCAACCTGCGTGTGATTGAAACCACCGACATTCATACTAATGTGATGGATTACGACTACTACAAAAACAAGCCGTCACAAAAAATCGGCTTGGTCCGCGCTGCGACCGTGGTCAAACAAGCTCGCGATGAAGCACAAAACGCGCTATTGGTCGATAACGGTGACCTGATCCAAGGCAGCCCAATGGGCGATTACATGGCGAGCAAAGGCATCAAACCTGGCGAAGTGCACCCAGTGTACAAAGCGATGAACTTGCTCAATTATGAAGTGGGAAACATCGGTAACCATGAATTCAACTATGGCTTGGCCTTTTTAAAAGAGTCAATCAACGACGCTAACTTCCCGTATATCAACGCCAACGTGTTTGATGCCGATAGCGGCGAGCACTACTTTGACCCGTATTTAATTAAAGAATACCAACTCAAAGATGAAGACGGTGATAGCCACACCATCAAAGTCGGTTACATCGGCTTTGTCCCGCCACAGATAATGACTTGGGATAAAGCCAATCTCGAAGGAAAGGTGATCGCCAAAGACATTAAACAAACCGCAGAAAAGTTAGTGCCGGAAATGAAAGCCAAAGGGGCCGATGTGGTCGTGGCTATTCCTCACTCAGGTATTTCACAAGCGCCTTATAAAGCGATGGCAGAAGATTCTGTGTATTACCTCACGGAGGTCGACGGCATTGATGCCATTGCCTTTGGTCATTCACATGCCGTCTTCCCTGGAGAAGACTTCGCCAACATTCCCGGTGCGGATATCGATAAAGGCACGATCAATGGTGTGGCCAGTGTGATGGCCGGCCGCTGGGGCAGCCATGTCGGAGTGATAGATCTGGCGCTCGAGCAAGTCGATGGTCAATGGCAAGTCACTGACAGTCAGGCTCAGGCGCGTCCGATTTTTGATCAGGCGAATAACAAGGCCTTAGTCGAGGCCGATGAAGCTTTGCTTAAGGCTGTGGAGTCAGACCATAAAGCCACACAAGATTTCGTCAATCAGCCAATTGGTCAAGCTAATGATGTGATGTATTCCTACTTGGCCCTGCTTCAAGACGATCCGACCGTACAAATCGTTAACCTCGCACAGCAAGACTATGTCGAGCGCATGATTCAAGGGGACCCTGACTTAGCCGATCTGCCGGTGCTGTCTGCCGCCGCGCCTTTTAAAGCCGGTGGTCGCAAAAACGATCCGAGCAACTTTACCGAAGTGGAGGCGGGCCAACTGACGTTCCGTAACGCCGCCGATCTTTATCTGTACCCGAATACCTTGGTGGCACTGAAAGTCTCTGGTGCCGAGCTTACCCAATGGCTAGAGTGCAGTGCCGGCCAGTTTAACCAAATCGATCCCAACACAGAGCAGCCCCAGTCACTGGTGAACTGGGATGGATTCCGCACCTATAACTTTGATGTCATTGACGGTGTCGAGTATCAGATTGATATCACCAAGCCTGCCCGCTACGACGGTGATTGCAATGAGGTCAATTCAGACGCGTCGCGAATCATCAATCTGACCTATCAAGGTGAGCCGGTTGACCCTGAGCAAACCTTCCTGATAGCGACCAACAATTACCGTGCCTATAGTGGTAAGTTCCCAGGCACCGGCAGTGACCATATCGCCTTTGCCGCGCCGGATGAAAACCGTACCGTGGTCGCCAACTACATCAGCCGTGTGAGTCAAGAAGAAGGCCAAGTCACAGTGAGTGCAGATAACAACTGGTCTATCGCGCCTATCGAAGGTGACGCTGTGGTCAGCTTTGAAACCTCACCAAGCGAGAAAGCGGCGCAATTTATCGAGCAAAAAGGCCAATGGTCAATGCGCCGCCAAGGCACTGATGAAGTGGGATTTGGCGTTTATCATGTTGATTTAAGCCAGCCTCGTCAGTAGCTGGTTAACGACACCCAATAAATAGCTTTTGAATACCGCAGCCTGTCTGCGGTATTTTTTTACTTTCCCCTTTGGAGTTTTGGTATGGATTGGCAAATCGTGACATTTGACGCGCTTGATACGCGCACCTTATTCACACTGATGAAATTACGGGTAGATGTGTTTGTAGTGGAACAAGCCTGTGCCTACCCAGAGCTTGATGCGCTCGACACCGCGCCAGAGACGCTGCATTTAATGGGCTGGCTGAATGGCGAGCTGGCGGCTTATGCCCGTGTGCTGGCACCAGGTGCAAGTTACTCAGGCGCCAGCATTGGCCGTGTGATCGTTGCGCCCGTTCACCGAAACGGTCAATGGGGGCATCAATTGGTTCGCCACGCGATTCAGGCTTGCCAGCAACATTGGCCACATGATGATATTGAGATTGGCGCACAAACACATTTACAGCGGTTTTATCAAACCCATGGCTTTTCGGCGTTTTCAGAGGCCTACTTAGAAGATGGGATCCCCCATATTGATATGCGTTTATCGGTGAGTGACGCATCCGCCGTTTAAAGCAAAAAATCCCGCTGAATCAACGGGATTTTGTTTTCATCTATTGGCAGTACGACCTATTTGGTTAGACGGAAGCGCTGCATGGTCGTTTGCAGTGATTGCGCCAACTGGCTGAGCTCGCTACAGGCTTGTGCGGTTTGGTCAGCACCGCCAGCGCCTTCTTGTGACGAATCATTGATGCGCTCAATGTTACGGCTTAGCTCATCCGCTACCGAGTCTTGCTCCCCACAGGCACTGGCAATTTGCATTCCCATATCAGCGATGTTTTCAACCGAGGTTTCAATCCCACGCACCAGCTGTTGAGCCTGGTCGCCCTGCTCTACGCATTGCTCAATGCTCTCACAGCTTTGCGTGGTAGCATTGCGCGCTTGCGTGGCGTGTTGCTGCAGTTTTTCGATGATGGTGGTGATTTCGCCCGTTGAGTCTTGGGTACGGCCCGCTAAGGTACGCACTTCATCGGCCACCACCGCAAAGCCACGGCCCGATTCACCGGCACGCGCTGCTTCAATCGCCGCGTTCAACGCCAGTAAGTTGGTTTGCTCGGCAATATCACGAATAACATCCACCACCATGTTGATTTGTTTCGACTGCTGATCGAGCTCACTCACGGTATTGCCCGTTTGACGCATGTCCTCTGCTACTTTGCGAATCGATGCCACCATCCCATCAATATCTTGCGCCCCCATACGAGACTGCTCGCTCGCTTCGTTGGCGGCGGTGGATGCGCTTTCGGTATTCTGCGCCACATCCGCCACGGTGGCTTTCATTTGTGCCATCGCGGTCGCCACTTGTGATACTTCATGTTGCTCGAGGTTTGGCTCGATACGGCACTGACCTCTTCGACTGCACTGCTCAATTGGGTTACCGCGGCAATTACTTCTTCAATCAACGTGCGCAGACTATCTTGCATGGCGATGCTTGAGTCTGCCAATTAACCCATTTCATCATTTTCCGCCTCAATAATGTAATATATCCAGCCGTATTGACTGATTTATAAAAAGTAGCTTAAAAATCGTTCTGCAGCGACTTTAATCACAAAATTGCGCAAAAAACAGACAAAGCAAGAACTAAAGAAGACAAGGAAGAAACCGAAAGCACTTCCTATCAATGCCTTCGGTTAGAATGACGGTTTCAAGAAACTAACGTTGACGGGCAAAACCGCCATCAGAGAGGCGAAAATACAGTGCGGATTGACCTTTCTCCGTTTCGATCTGCAATATATCTAGCGCGCCACTGGATGTCCGTTTAAAACGAATCCATTGGCCAGGCTGAATGCGACTGATAGGTTTGCCTTCACCTTCAATATTGGCAATCGAATACAAGTCCGTTAAGGCGAGATCGTAGCGTCGGAACACTTTGGCCAAGGTATCACCAGACTCAATTTGATGACGTGTCCAAGCGCTCTCTTCTGCGGTTGAGGCCTTCTGTGACGTCGCAGAGTCAGCCACTGGCGATGCGTTTTGTGACGCTGTTGACGATGGAGCTGTTGACGATGATAACGAACGGCTCGCATCTGGATTGATCGCAACCGGCTGTCGCGCCTGGCGCACAGGTTTATCCGATGACGACTCAGGCGGCGTGGGACTAGGAAGTAAGGCCAATACCACAACGACGGGAACCAGGATCATCAGCAGCCGCCGGTGGAGACGAGGCAGGTGGCGCCACGCGTGTTGTATTCGCGTTAGCATCGCACTGTGACGACTTAACGTCGCCGCTTGCTCTAAAACAGTGGTGAGTTTGTGTCCACCTTTCGCACGCAGTTTATCCCAGAGCGCTCGTATTGCTATTAACTTCATTGCCACTCCGCGCATATATTGTTGTTTTGTCCTCACATTGGACGCCTTTTTGGCACAAAAGTTTACCCACGAATCCATCACCTGTTATCCTTTCACACTTTATTGACCCACAAAAGAGAGACGTTATGTCTGACGTACAACTGGAAACCGTCGAACAGAAGGCCAGCTATGGCATCGGCCTACAAATGGGCCAACAACTTGCGGGCAGTGGCCTTGAAGGTCTAAACGTCGATGCGATTGCCAAAGGCATCAGCACGGCCTTAGCTGGCGAAATGCCAGAGATCGAAATTGATGACATTAATAACGCATTGCGTGAGCTTCACACAAAAGCAGAAGAAGTTCGTCAAGAAGCTGCAAAAGCACAAGCCGCAGAAGGCGATACTTTCTTGGCTGATAATGCCAAACGTGATGAAGTGACGGTAACCGAATCAGGCCTACAGTACGAAGTGCTGGTACAAGGCGACGGTGACATCCCAACCAGCGATAAGCAGGTACGTGTGCACTATCATGGCCAACTGATCGATGGCAGCGTTTTTGATAGCTCAGTTACGCGTGGCGAACCGGTCGAGTTCCCAGTGACTGGCGTGATTAAAGGTTGGGTGGAAGCCCTGCAAATGATGCCGGTTGGCTCTAAGTGGAAACTGTATGTACCACAAGATCTAGCCTACGGCGAGCGTGGTGCTGGCGCAGCAATCCCGCCATTTGCTGCATTAGTATTTGAAGTAGAGTTGCTTGATATCCTGTAAAACGGATCAGCGCTTGAATAACAAGCAAAGCGATGCCAATCGGCATCGCTTTTTTTGTACGGATTACTGCACGTATTCACGTGGGTTGACCGCGTCCCACCAGCTGTATATCTCAGGGAAGATCACATCCGCACTCGATTCATACTCTTCAGCGCCAATGGTCTCCTCCCCTTGCTGACCAAAGAGCATCACTTGATCCGCAATCTCGGTAATATCGACCATAATGGTGTTCATGGATGACACACCGACCACGGGGGCTCGGTGACCTTGAATCAAGACATCAGCGTTGTTGCCCATTTTACGTGGCACACCATCCGAATACCCCACCGGCAGGTTCGCCAACACCGAATCACGCTTTAGCGTATAGGTACTGTCATAGCCCACGGTGCTGCCTTCAGGCAAGTGATGCACAGAGGCCACTTTAGTTTTAAAGCTCATGATCGGTGGCAGTTCACGGTTAGTGGGCTGATCGCCATACAAGGCGCCACTCGGACGAACCATATCAAGATGGCCTTCAGGAACATTCAGTGTCACAAAAGAGTTCGCCGCGTGCAGCAATACATCTTCACGTTGAAGCCCAGCTTCCTCTATTAGCCATTCGCTGTTCGCAGTAAACTGTCCTAACTTGCTACGAACATACTCCGCTTCATCGTTAGGAAAGTGAGTCATGATACCGACGACGTTAAAGCGTGGGTCGGTAGCGATATCCACCGCAACTTGTTTGCCAAATTCCTCGTTCATCTCAATACCATTACGCCCCATACCACCGGCATTAAAGGCCATATGGACCGGAATGGTCATATCATGCTTGTCGGCTAACTCACGCATTTGCTCGGCAGGGCTATTCTCGACGAGGCTATTCCCGACGGGACTATATCCCCGAACCATCATTTAAGTCGTCCTCATGCAAGCCGCACTCGCGTTTGAGACCAAAAAACCGAGTTTGCTCTTCACGCATGCCCGGTTCTAACCGCTGGGTGGTATGAACATCCCCCACCGACACATAGCCTTTTTCGCGCAATGGATGATAAGGCAAGTCGTGCTCGCGCAGATAATCATCGACCTGTTGGTTCGACCAATCAATCACAGGCAAGAACTTAAACACCCCATGCTGGACACTGAGTATCGGCAAATTGGCACGCGAGTCAGATTGACCTCGGCGGAGCCCAGAAAACCAGGTCCCGGCTTTTAGCTCTCGCAGCGCACGCTTCATCGGCTCAACTTTGTTGATTTGATTATATCGGCTGATCCCCTCCACGCCTTGCTCCCAGAGTTGGCCGTAACGCGCTTCTTGCCACGCGGGGGAAAGCTCAGCACGATAGACGCGCAAATCCAAGTTAAGCCGTGCAGTTAAGGTATCGATAAACCGGTAAGTCTCGGCAAATAAGTAGCCCGTGTCGGTTAAGATCACCGGAATGTCCGATTTAACCTGACTCACTAAATGAAGCATAAGCGCTGCCTGTACACCAAAGCTGGACGACAGAACACATTGTCCTTCGAGATGCTCAAGTGCCCAGGCCACACGCTCAGGCGCCGAAAGTGACTCCAAGGTGGCATTGACCTCCGCCAATGCCAAGGCTTGCTGGCTTTTATTCATCGCGGCAATGTCAGCCAAGGCTAACGTCGCATTAGGTTGAACGGTTTCAAGCATAAAAATCCCTCTTAGACACATGCACGGGGGCAATCACCTCGCGGCGGATCAAGAAATCACCAAAGTGCTCACCCGCTTCACGCTCCGTTGCCCAGCGACCAATCAGTTGATCCAACTCCTCGAGGATTTGGCGATCGGTGATATTCTCTTTATACATTTTCGGTATCCGGGTGCCTTCCCAGTTTCCGCCTAAATGCAAGTTGTAACGACCCGGCGCTTTGCCGACCAAACCCACTTCTGCCAGCATCGCGCGGCCGCAACCATTGGGACAGCCGGTTACCCGTAAAACAATCGGATCGTTTTCTACTTGGTGTTTTTTCTGAATCGCTTCCACTTCGGTGACAAAATCGGGAAGAAAGCGCTCCGCTTCTGCCATGGCAAGTGGACAGGTTGGGAAGGAAACACACGCCATCGAATTCGTGCGCTGTACACTGTGCGCATCATCAATTAACCGATAACGACGCGCTAACGCCTCAATCTCGTCTTTTTGCGCTTCAGGGATCCCGGCAATGATCAGGTTTTGGTTGGCGGTCATTCGAAAATCGCCTTGGTGTACCTTGGCGATCTCTGCCATGCCGGTTTTGAGCGGCTTTTCTGGTGTATCACGCAAGCGGCCATTTTCGATAAATAAGGCGAGGTGGTATTTACCGTCAATCCCTTTGGTCCAGCCCAAGCGATCACCGCGACCTGTAAAGCTATAAGGCCGGCTTGGCGCAAATATTACACCAGCACGCTTTTCCACTTCCGCTTTGAATACATCCGCGCCAACACGATCAAGGGTGTACTTGGTTTTCGCATTTTTACGGTTCGAACGGTTTCCCCAATCACGTTGGGTGGTGACCACGGCCTCAGCAATCTTCAACGTATGTTCAAGCGGAATAAAACCAAAATCATCTGCGCGGCGCGGGTAGGTGTTGGTGTCACCATGGGTCATCGCTAGCCCCCCCCCGACTAAGACGTTAAAGCCGATCAGCTGTCCTTGTTCGGCGATGGCGACAAAGTTAAGGTCGTTGGCGTGCACATCCACGTCGTTTTGTGGCGGGATCACCACCGTGGTTTTGAACTTACGCGGCAAGTAACGCTCACCCAAAATCGGCTCTTTATCTTGGCTGCCTTCGACTTTTTCACCATCGAGCCAAATCTCTGCGTAAGCGCGAGTTTTAGGCAGCAAGTGCTCGCTGATGCGTTTTGCCCAATCATAGGCTTGCTGATGGAGCTCGGACTCCACTGGGTTGGAGGTACACAGCACATTACGGTTCACATCCCCAGCAGTAGCAATCGAGTCAATACCAGATTCATGCAAGGTCTGATGCATGAGCTTGATGTTAGGCTTTAGGACACCATGAAACTGAAAAGTTTGTCGCGTGGTCAGGCGAATGCTGCCATAGAGCGAGCTTTCGCGGGCAAACTTGTCAATCGCTAACCATTGCTCAGGAGTAATGATCCCGCCCGGCATCCTCGCGCGTAGCATCACGTTATGCAGTGGCTCCAATTTTTGTTTTTGCCGCTCCGCGCGAATATCGCGATCATCTTGCTGATACATGCCGTGAAAACGGATCAGCTGGAAATTATCATCGGTAAAACCACCCGTAATAGGATCCTGCAAGTCGTGATCAATGGTGCCACGCAAATAATCACTGTCTTTTTTTAGCCGTTCATTATCGGCCAGTGGGCCCAGTGTATCGCCCGCAAATTTCTGCTCACTCATTAGTACACATCCCTTTGATAGCGCTTATCTTTGCGCAATTCGTTAATAAAGGCTTCGGCTTGCTCACGGCTTTGCTGACCCTGTGTTTGGGCAATCTCGATTAACGCTTCATGGACATCTTTCGCCATTTGGTTAGCATCGCCACACACATAGAGGTAGGCACCGTTTGATAGCCATTGCCATACCGCTTCAGCGTGTTCGCGTAACCGATGCTGGACATACACTTTCTCTGCCTGATCACGGCTAAAGGCCACATCCATCCGCGTGAGTAGGCCAGATTTAAGGTATTGCTGCCATTCAACCTGATAGAGAAAATCATCAGTAAAGGTGCGATCACCAAAGAACAACCAGTTGTCACCTTGTGCTTCCCGTTGCTCTCGCTCTTGCAAGAAGGCGCGGAATGGCGCAATACCGGTGCCTGGACCAATCATAATGATCGGGGTGGCATCGTTATCAGGAAGCTTAAAGTTATCGTTATGCTCAACAAACACTTTTACTGTCTCCGCTTTCGCCGCGCGGTGGGCGAGAAAGCTCGATGCGCCGCCTTGGCGTGACGCTCCACTCTCATGCTGATACTCCACCAGCCCGACGGTGAGGTGCACTTCGTCTTCTACTTCTGCCTGGCTCGAAGCAATTGAGTACAAACGCGGGGTAAGCCGGCGCAATATCGATTGAAATTGCTCGACATTGAGAGTGACATCGGCCAGCGTCAATGCATCAATGAGCTGAGTGCGATTGGCAAACTCACGCAGTGCAGCTTTGTCTTCCGTCAAGGCGGTGAGTGTGTCGCTTTCCGACAACGCCGCCAGCGCAGTGATCTGCTGCGGGTTAGAAGCGGTGATTTCATAGTCAGTGATCAGCGCCTCGCGCAACGAAACGGCACTGCCATCCACCGCCACCGACTCGTCACCACTCAGTCCTACTTGGGCTAAAATGGCATCGGCTAATACAGGATCGTTTTGATACCACACCCCCAAGGCATCGCCCGGTTGGTATTGAATGCCGGACTCATCCAGATCGAATTCAATGTGGTAAACCGCTTTATCTGACCCACGTCCAGTAATACGCTGACAGGTGAGTAGTTCGGCTGTGTAAGGAGACTGCTTAGTATATTTAGCGTGCGAGGTGGCTTGATGGAGTGGCACCACTTGCGCGTCCCCGCTGGCCTGAAATTGTTGCTTGACCTCGGCTAAGGTTTGCTCGCGCCAGGCACTGGCTATGGCTTCATAATCCACATCGCAATCAAGACGGGCGACCATGGGCTGAGCGCCGAGTTTTTGTAAAAAGGCGTCAAAATCTTTACCTGTTTGGCAAAAGTACTCGTAACTCGAGTCTCCTAAGCTCAAAACGGCGTAGTGAAGATGGTCAAGCTTAGGCGCTTTTTTAGATTGTAAAAATTCATGCAGCTCAATGGCATTATCAGGCGGCTCGCCTTCACCATTGGTGGAAGCCACTATCACCAAGTGGGTTTCTTTGCCCAGCTGCTTGCCTTTATAGTTATCGGTCGCAACCAACTTGGCTGGGATCCCTGCTGCCTCGGCCTCTTGATGCAACGCCTCCGCCACGCCTTTGGCATTACCCGTTTGCGAGGCATACAGAATAGTCAGGGTGTGGTTGGGCGCGGCACTGGTTTGTGGCATGGTCTTGGGTGCCACCGCTTCACCGGCAGGTGTTTGGCTTAACCCCCAAAAATAACCACTGATCCAGGCCAGCTGCTGCGGCGACAACTCCGCCACCGCTTGTTGCAACTGGCCGATTTGCTGATCATTAAGCGGGCTGGTTAACCCGGAGAGATCCTTGAGTAACATGGTGACGACATTCCTTGCTAACATTGCGTAAATGCTAGCGTAACCTCACCAGTTAATAACAATAAAGAATAGATGTGAATGTTTTATAACTTTTTGTAAGATGCCATGTGTAGAAAGGAGTGCTTAAGCGCGGTCGCGGGATTAGTCGACAATGCGCACTTGCTGAAAACCAATCTCTAATGCATTCAAGGTCGCTTGGTCGATATCGAGAAAACACTGCTCAACGCCGTCGGCATTCGTCAATGCCATCAAGCCTCCCGCAGCATGGCGGCATTCAACCACCCATCCTTCATTATCTAACGACGGCTCAACAAGCGCTTCAATCAAAAGCTGTTGGCGGTATAACGCACGGAGTTGTTCGGCTGTCATCGTCATTTGCCTATCGATAAAATCCACATCTTGAGTTGAGCTTAGTATCAGATAGACGAGAGTGCCATGCATGGCCTTAACGTAAAACGGAGTTAGCGTGGTGCGGCATAGTCGCCGCACCGGATATCAAGATATGCTAGCTTAGAAAAAGCCTAAAGGATTAATGTCATAGCTCACCAATAAATTTTTTGTTTGTTGGTAATGACCCAGCATCATTTTATGATTTTCACGGCCAATTCCCGATTTTTTATAGCCACCAAACGCCGCATGCGCCGGATAGAGGTGATAGCAGTTGGTCCACACACGTCCCGCCTCAATCGCGCGACCGACCCGATAGGCGCGGTTCATATCTCGCGTCCACAACCCCGCCCCTAAGCCATACTCGGTGTGGTTGGCAATCGCCAAGGCTTCGGCTTCATCTTTAAAGGTGGTCACCCCTATCACAGGACCAAAAATCTCTTCTTGGAACACACGCATGTCATTGTGCCCTTGCAGTAATGTCGGCTGCACGTAATAGCCGCCACCCAGGTCTTTATGGCTGCCCCCGATTAATACTTTGGCTCCCTCTTCCTGTCCAACTTTCAAATAATTCATGATCTTATCGAACTGCTCGTCAGACGCTTGGGCGCCCACCTGGGTCTCGGTATCGAGCGGATTTCCTTGTTTGATCATCCCGGCGCGCTCAATCACTTTTTCAATAAACGCATCGTAAATGCTCTCTTGAATCAATGCGCGTGATGGACAGGTGCAGACCTCGCCTTGGTTGAAAAAGCCTAACAACAAGCCTTCGACCGCTTTATTGATATAGGCCTCCTCTTGCTGCATCACATCTTCAAAATAGATATTGGGCGATTTACCACCAAGCTCAACGGTTGAAGGGATCAGGTTTTCTGCCGCACAGCGCAGAATATGGTGTCCCACCGGAGTGGAGCCAGTAAACGCTAACTTGGCAATCCTTGGTGACGTGGCGAGAGCTTGCCCGGCTTCAGCGCCATAACCATTGACTACGTTAACGACCCCGGCCGGTAACAGATCACCAATCAACTCCATCAGCAGCAAGATGGTCGTCGGCGTTTGCTCCGCCGGCTTGAGCACCACACAGTTTCCCGCCGCCAGTGCTGGTGCGAGTTTCCATGACGCCATCAGCAAAGGGAAGTTCCACGGAATAATTTGCCCCACCACACCCAGTGGTTCATGAATATGATAAGCAACGGTCCCTGCATCCAGCTCCGCCGCAGTGCCTTCTTGGGCGCGAATACAACCGGCAAAGTAACGGAAGTGATCAGCACAAAGCGGAATATCAGCCGCCAAGGTCTCACGTACGGCTTTTCCGTTTTCCCATGTTTCTGCCACCGCGAGCATCTCAAGATTAGCTTCAATCCGGTCGGCAATTTTTAACAAAACATTCGCACGGTCAGTGACGGAGGTTTTTCCCCACGCATCTTTCGCGCCATGGGCAGCATCCAATGCCAGATCCACGTCTTCGGCGCTCGAACGCGGTATCTCTGCTAGTGTTTCACCGGTACAGGGCGAGGTATTAGCAAAATACTGCCCTTTCACGGGTGGAACCCATTCACCTCCAATAAAATTTTGATAGCGTGATTTAAAACTTACCACTGACCCTTCTGTTCCTGGCTTTGCGTAAATCATACTCTTTCCTTATTCCGTGTTTGAGTCGATGGCGGAGCACGTACTGCCCTCTCCTTGCCGTTATGACTGAAAATCGTGGCAGAGTTTTTTATTGCTGGATATTAGGCGAAAGTCGCAGTGAGACATATGCAACAGAGTTGGAAAAAAACAGGAAGGCATTAAAAAACCGCGCAGAGGCGCGGTTTAGAGTATAAGGCTGATAAAAAGCAAGATTAAAAGTCTAATTCAGCACCGACAAAGAAACCGGTCAGATCAAGCTCAGCTTTTTTATTAAAATAATCGAAATCGTGGTCAATCATCCGATAGCCACCACGCACATTCAAATCTGCGGCGACCAAGCCCAGTTGATAAATGAGGCCCGCCTCGGCATCTAAGGTGCTGGTACCATCAAACTCGCCTTTGCTTACGGTGGCAAACACATTTAACGGCGTGCCTACCAAGCCAACGCGGGCATCGACATAGACGTTTGGTTGCCACTCATCAAAGCTTTGTCCCTGGAATTTACCGGATTGGAAACGCTGTAAGTTAACGCCAGCATCCACAGAGACAAGATCGTTATCGAGAAACTCGTAATACGCCACGAAGTCGATTTGGTCAAAATCAACATCGAGGTTGTCAACACTCACTGAGGTTTGACGGATCTTGGCATTCGGGATTAACGGAAGCGGGTGCTCGAGTGCCGCATAATAAGAACCCGTTGTACTGGCATCATCGGCTTCTACATTGTTGACATCAGCATCCATAAACCAGGCATCGGCGCCGACTTTTCCCCCGGCAAGAGTTGCTGCTTGAGAGGGCATGGCCAGTAGCGCGGTAAACGCTGCGGCGGCAAGCGTCATTGAAGTGGTTTTCATGAAAGTCTCCACATTGTCGATAAAAAAGTGTCGTCACGCGGAGGCGGCAAAGCCATGCCTTGTCGCCGGTAACTGATAATGATAGCAAGCTTTGTGCCGAGAAGAAGCCAAAAACAACTTATGCTGTCCGTTTGCTGTGCACACGCGCAAGTTTTCACGCTCTAGCGGCGACGGAATCGTGCCCAGCGCTTTTCGTTGATGATCACTTCAGGCTCACGTTTACGGCTGCGACGTTGACGTTTGACTAACCAAACCACCACAGCAATGACTAAAAGCCATGGCAGTAGCTTGAGCAGCGTACCGATCATCCCGGCCAACATCATCACAGCAAAACCCGCGAGCATCGCCAGTACCATGCCCATGATGCTGACTCCGGTCATGAATAACACCACCGCAAAGCCAATCAGAAAAAGTAGTTCGATCATTACGATCTCCTTGTCTTGATAGCGAGACAGACTCTGCAGGTTTTAAGCCAATTTGTCACTCTATATATTCTCATTATTTCAGTACGTTAGGATTGGCTTTCCGGTCGATGTCAACGTGGTGGTTAAATGTAAACCTAAATTTAGTCATTTTCACTCAATTACGCATCAAGCCAATCGTCAGGAATGTGGCTCATCGCCGTGGTCAGCACTTCAATACTTGCTCCCGGCTTGTGCGCATTCTCGCTGATATAGCGACGCCATTGCCGCGCGCCAGGCATATTTTGGAACAGACCTAACATATGGCGACTGATATGGTTCAGTTGCGCCCCTTGAGAGAGCTGTTTTTCGATGTATGGGAACATGGCTTCAACCGCTTGACGACGTGTAATGCGAGGCGTTGTCATACCAAATAAACGCCGATCGGCCTCGGCCAACATAAACGGACTCTGATAAGCTTGGCGACCAACCATCACCCCATCAAGATGCTCAAGATGCTGCTCCGCCTCCTCAAGACTTTTCACCCCGCCATTGATCGCAAGCGTCAGGTGCGGAAAATCTTTTTTGAGCTGATACACGCGTGGGTAATCCAGTGGCGGGATATCGCGGTTCTCTTTTGGGCTCAAACCGTTTAACCACGCTTTGCGCGCATGAATCGTGAACATATCACAGCCACCTTTTTCGCTGACTGTCTCAACAAAGTCGGTTAAAAATTCATAGCTGTCTTGCTCATCAATACCAATGCGGGTTTTCACCGTAATAGGCACATCGGTGACTTCTCGCATGGCGGCCACACACTGCGCCACCAGCTCAGGCTCCGCCATTAAACACGCACCAAAGCGACCGTTTTGCACCCGATCCGACGGGCAACCGACGTTAAGGTTAATTTCATCATAGCCACGCTCAGCCGCCAGCTTAGCGCATGTTGCCAAATCGGCCGCATCCGAACCCCCCAGTTGCAACGCCACCGGATGCTCCTGCTCGTTATAGGCAAGGTAATCCGCTTTACCATGAATGATCGCCCCCGTGGTAACCATCTCGGTAAACAGCAAGGTTTGCCCAGATAATAAACGATGAAAGTAACGGCAGTGTCGGTCCGTCCAATCGAGCATCGGCGCAACAGAGAAACGCTGCATCACCGTTTTTGGCGTCATATCAGGGCTGGCGGCGGTTTTGCTGGGGGTAGTCATGGTCTCGAATCTCTGCAAATTACGTTAAACGACAGTCGTTTTCGACAGGCGGACGCGGATTATACACATTGCATCAGTAAGATTTAAGCAGAACCGGTTCACCAGCAGGCTTAGAGAAAGAAATCGGTAAGATAACAGTATGGAGACCGTTATGATCGCAGGGGTGATTCGACTTACTCTGTTATTAAGCCGAGAATGAAACAAGCGAGAGAGCCGAACGATGCGCTCTCTCGCAACAAGACTTATTCGATAGTGAATTTGCCTTTCATTACCGTCCAATGGCCGGGGAAAGAGCAGAAATAAGTTAAGTCTTTGCCTTGCAACCCATCGGTTGAGAAGGTGATGGTGGTACTTTCGCCGCCGCCAATCAACTTGGTATGCGCCAAGATACGATCATCGCCTTGTGGTAGGTAACCGTTATCGGCACCCGCACCCGCGCCTTTCATGGCGATATCTTGCAAGTTAGACGTTTCCGACAGCACCCAGTTGTGGCCCATCGAAGTCACAGGCATTGAGCCTTGATGCTCTAGCGTGAGCGTCACTTCACTACAGCTTGCTGGTACGGACAACGATGACTGGTCGTAGGCCATTTTATCGCCGGTGGTGACAGTTAACTCACACTCATTGGCAGCCGCTTGCGTTGAGACAGACGCGAACGCCAAAGCGGCGAGGGCTAACAGTTTTTTCATCGGTACATACTCCTGTTATGGATGTAAAGGTATGTTTTTTATGCCTGTGGCACACTGCCATCATACTGACATAACAGCGCAAAACAGTTAGCCGATTCAAAAATCGACTGATTGTTTATTGTTTTTACTTCTATCATTACCTGAAGGTAGCTGATCGCGATCAAGTGGTCATAGAATATCGATTTACACTTGTGGCAAAGCGCATAGGATAAAGATACGCAGGGTGCGTTGGTATACAGCTATGATAAGATAACTGTCTGACTGTTAGTACTTTGAGGCGCTATGACCCAGATCACTGGTTTACTGCACCGCGCACAGCAGCTGTGTGAGCAACGTGGTGTGAGATTAACGCCGCAACGGACCCGCGTTTATGAAATTATCGCCAATAACTCACGGGCGATTACCGCGTACGAGCTGCTCGATATATTGCGTGAAACCGAGCCACAAGCGAAACCCCCAACGGTGTATCGTGCGCTAGACTTTCTATTAGCACAGGGGTTTGTGCACAAGGTAGAATCGACCAATAGCTATATTGCCTGCTGCCACTTAGGGCATCAGGGGCACTGCTCTCAACTGCTGATTTGTGATCAATGCGGCACCGTGGAAGAGTGTCACACTGAAGAGCTATCAGAGGCATTGCGTGAGAAAGCGCGTAAAATGGGGTTTGATGTGCAACATCATGTGATTGAAACCCATGGCACTTGTGCACAATGCTTGGCTCACTAACACTGATTTGATTAGGACGGACACTCTTTATGGAAGCACAATTCGTCAACCCATTTCTTACTTCACTGATTAATGTGCTACAAACCATGGCACAGCTGGACATCCAGCCAGAGAAGCCTCATTTAAAAAAGTCAGAGATCGCAAAAGGTGACGTCTCTGGGTTGATAGGCATGGTTGGCCCACAAACCAAAGGATCGTTTTCAGTCACATTTGATGAAGATATGGCACTGGAAATCATGCAACGCATGCTGGGCGAGCGCTCAGAATCCATTGATGAAGAAGTGACCGACATGGTCGGTGAAATTACGAATATGGTGACAGGCGGCGCTAAACGCATCCTATCCGAAAAAGGCTTTGAGTTTGAAATGGCGACCCCAGTGGTTGTCTCAGGCAAAGGCCATACCATCAACCACAAAAGTGATGGCCCAGTAATTATCATGCCGTTTAAGTCCCCACATGGCACAGCGTTTATCGAGATCTGCTTCGATCATTAAACAAGGATGCGCAGCTTAGTCAACCCACCTATATTAAAATAAAAAAACGCCGCGATAAGCATCGCGGCATTTAGCTTTCTCAATTAATCGTAGTCGGTCAGCTTACGCTTGGCGCCACTGCTTGAATGCATTGATCAGTCCATTGGTCGAACTATCATGGCTCTCAACCTGCTGATCATCACTCAGCTCAGGCAAAATGTTGCTTGCCAGTTGTTTACCCAGCTCAACACCCCACTGATCAAAGCTGAAAATGTTCCAAATCACACCTTGAGTGAAGATTTTATGCTCATACATTGCAATCAAAGCCCCGAGTGTATAAGGCGTGATTTTCTCAACCAAAATAGAGTTGGTTGGACGGTTACCTTCAAACACTTTAAAGGGCGCGATCGCGGCCACGTCTTCGGCCGATTTGCCCGCTTTCACTAGCTCGGCTTCGACTTGCTCACGGCTCTTACCAAAGGCTAATGCTTCGGTCTGTGCAAAAAAGTTCGCCATCAGTTTAGCGTGGTGATCGCCAATCACGTTGTGACTATGCACAGGGGCAATAAAGTCACACGGGATTAACTTAGTGCCTTGGTGGATAAGCTGATAGAAAGCATGTTGGCCGTTTGTACCAGGTTCACCCCAGATAATTGGGCCCGTTTGATAATCGACCGGATTACCGTGACGGTCGACGTATTTACCGTTTGATTCCATGTTGCCTTGCTGGAAATACGCGGCAAAGCGATGCATGTATTGATCATACGGTAAAATCGCTTCTGATTCAGCACCGTGGAAGTTGTTGTACCAGATACCAATTAACGCCAACAACACCGGCATGTTTTGCGCCATGGGTGCGGTTTTAAAGTGGTTATCCATTTGATGTGCGCCATCGAGTAAGGCGACAAAATTGTCAAAGCCGACGCCTAAGCAAATCGATAGACCAATGGCTGACCACAGTGAATAACGGCCACCAACCCAGTCCCAGAACTCGAACATGTTGGCCGTATCAATCCCAAAGTTCGCAACAGCATCGGCATTGGTTGAAAGCGCCGCAAAATGCTTCGCCACCTGGCTTTCATCTCCAGCAGCCTTCATAAACCAGTCACGCGCCGTGTGCGCATTAGTCATGGTTTCTTGGGTGGTAAAGGTTTTTGAAGCCACCAAGAACAACGTCGTTTCAGGGTTAAGGGCTTTTAACGTTTCGGCCATGTGGGTGCCATCAACGTTAGAAACAAAGTGTAAATTGAGATGGTTTTTGTAAGCTGCCAGCGCTTCAGTGACCATGTAAGGGCCAAGATCTGAGCCACCAATACCAATGTTCACCACATCGGTAATTGCTTTACCGGTATAGCCTTTCCACTCACCGCTGATCACACGCTCAGAGAATGATTGCATTTGCGCGAGTACTGCGTTGACGTGCGGCATGACATCTTCGCCATCCACCATAACAGGCTGGTTGCTACGATTACGCAACGCAGTATGAAGCACGGCTCGGTCTTCTGTACGGTTGATTTTCTCACCATTAAACATCGACGTAATCGCGTCTGAAACGCCCGTTTCGTCTGCCAATGCCAATAACTTGGTCAGGGTTTCTTCGCTGATCAGGTTTTTGGAATAATCCAACAGAATGCTGTCTTCAAATTGCGTTGAGAAATGGGCAAATCGGTCTGGATTATCCGCAAACAGATCCGCCAGTGTATAGTCCTGTGCTTCTTCAAAGTGGGCGGTCAGTGATTGCCACGCCACGGTTTGTGTGGGGTTCGTTGTCTTTAGCATCATGTCATCCAAATCGCGTTGTGAGTGCTGCTGTGGGTATCACAGCAGGCTGGAGTCCTGTATAACGTCAGCACCACCATGCTGTACGCAGCGGTTATTGGTGTAATATTACATAATCATGGCTCGATTCTCACATGCAATCGCTGTGAGTAGGTTGCGATTAATCATAGAATAGTTGGATCGCCTTTGGGCTAACTGATTACGATAGAGATCACAACAAGGATTGCTTATGTGGTACCAAACTGAAATTCGCTTACGCCCGCGCTCTCGAGGCTTTCATCTTGTGACCGACGAGATCGTCGACGCACTGCCTGTATTGCATGATATTGAGATGGGGATGGTGCAGGTATTTATCAAACATACCTCAGCCAGTTTAACCCTCAATGAAAATGCGGACCCCACCGTGCGTCAAGATATGGAGTCCCATTTTGATCACTCAGTGCCCGAGCGTGCGCCCTATTACCGTCATACCTATGAGGGGGATGATGATATGCCGGCACATATTAAGGCGTCTTTGCTAGGGGCAAGTGTCACTGTCCCTATCACTCAAGGACACCTCAATCTCGGTACGTGGCAAGGGATTTATCTAGGCGAACACCGTGATCAGGGCGGTTCACGTACGCTGGTCGTCACACTTCAAGGCGCGCCTACCGCGGGCTAATCAACCGAGACAAAGCAGTCCCGAGGCGTTTAGCGTATCACTGCGTTTCGCTCACCCCCTCGGGGAGGGATTGGTTAGATATTGACGTGGGACGCGGCCTGTCACCTGGCAGACAAGTTCATAACCAATCGTATCAACCAAGCGCGCGATGCGCTCAACCGGGAGCTCGGGTCCCCACAACACCGCTTCATCACCCACCTTATCGGTCGCATCTGGACCCAGATCAACGGTGATCATATCCATTGAGACGCGCCCAGCCAGCGGTACTTCTCGACCATTGAGCCATACGGGCGTGCCGTCAGGTGCAGAACGCGGATAGCCGTCGCCATAGCCGATCGCAATCACACCAATCAAGGTATCGCGCGAACTGCGCCAACGCGCGCCATAACCTACCGGCTCGCCAGCTTTGAGACGACGCACAGCCATGACCCGCGATGTCAGGCGCATTGCCGGCTTCAAACCAAGTGCGTCACCTGTTAATTCAATACGAGAGGAAATGCCATACAGGCAAATACCTGGGCGCACCCAATCAAAATGACTTTGCGGCCAAAATAACGTGCCGGAAGATGCAGCCAATGAGCGTTCACCGGGCAGCCCTTCCGTAACGCGCGAGAAGGTGTCAATTTGCGCTTGGGTGATCGGATTATCCATTTCGTCCGCGCAGCCAAAATGACTCAAGTAACCAATCTCAGGCGCTACATTGTCGCAAGCATGCAGGGCAAAAAGTGCACCAGGCACCTGATCCGGTTCAAAGCCTAGCCGATGCATGCCTGAGTCCACTTTTAGCCATACCGACAAAGGCGAAGGCAGGCTCGCTTGTGTCAGCATTGCCACTTGCTCATCACAGTGCACCGTGGCGGTCAGTTGGTGCTCAACCAATAACGGCAGCTCATCCGCTTCGTAGAAACCCTCGAGTAGCACAATGGGTAAGGTAATGCCCGCTTGACGCAGCGTCAGAGCTTCTTCTATCCGCGCCACCCCAAAGGCATCGCTATAAGGCGCCAACGTCGTCGCAACGGATGTTAGCCCATGACCGTAACCGTCCGATTTGACCACTGTCATCACTTTGCTATCGGGGGCTTTGCGACGCATCACTTGGATGTTGTGCACCATGGCCTCGGGATCAATGAAGGCGCGAGCCGCATTGGTCATGGTAGACAGATCACTCATCATCAAACGCGGGTCCTGCATAATTATCAAAACGTGAGTATTGGCCTTGGAAGGTCAAGCGCACACTACCAATCGGGCCGTTACGCTGTTTACCAATCAGGATTTCTGCAATCCCTTTCATGGCACTTTCTGGGTTGTAGACTTCGTCACGATAAATAAACATGATTAAATCCGCATCTTGCTCAATCGCACCCGACTCACGCAGGTCCGAGTTAACGGGACGCTTATCAGCACGCTGCTCCAACGAACGGTTAAGCTGCGACAAAGCGACAACAGGCACATTGAGTTCTTTGGCAAGCGCCTTTAGCGAGCGTGAGATTTCAGCAATTTCCAAGGTCCGGTTTTCTTGTAACCCTGGTACGCGCATCAGTTGTAAATAGTCGACCATGATCATGCTCACGCCACCATGTTCGCGCGCCACACGGCGAGCTCGCGAGCGCACATCAGTCGGTGTTAGGCCGGAACTATCATCGATGTACATGTTCTTTTTCTGCATCAAGATCCCCATCGAGGACGAGATACGCGCCCAATCTTCATCATCTAATTGGCCGGTTCGGATCTTAGTTTGGTCAACCCGTGATAACGAGGCCAACATACGCATCATCAGCTGCTCAGCCGGCATCTCGAGCGAGAAAATCAATACAGGCTTTTCTTGATCCATGGCTGCGTTTTCACACAAGTTCATCGCAAAGGTCGTTTTACCCATCGATGGTCGTGCCGCGACGATAACGAGATCAGAAGGCTGTAAGCCTGCCGTTTTCTTATTAAGATCGGTAAAACCCGTCGATACGCCGGTAACCCCGTCTTGCGGTGACTTGAACAGCTCTTCAATGCGCTCTAGGGTGCGACTCAGTACCGAGTCAATGTGCTGTGGCCCTTCGGTTTCACTAGTCCGAGACTCAGCAATCGCGAAGACTTTACTCTCAGCCATATCGAGCAAATCTTCTGAGCTTCGCCCTTGGGTATCATAGCCCGCATCGGCAATTTCATTGGCTACCCCAATCAGGTTGCGCACCATGGCACGCTCGCGGACAATATCGGCATACGCTACAATGTTAGCGGCGCTCGGGGTGTTTTTCGCCAGCTCCGCCAAGTAAGCAAAGCCGCCCACATCGTCGAGCGTTCCCGCCTTTTCGAGATGCTCAGACAAGGTGATAAGATCAAGCGGCTTACCCTCATCCAGTAGCGATTTGGTCGATTCATAAATCAACCGATGGGGTCGGCTATAAAAATCATGGCCGACGACTTTTTCCGCAACCGCATCCCAGCGTTCATTATCCAACATTAAACCACCTAAAACCGACTGCTCGGCCTCTATCGAGTGTGGTGGCACTTTGAGGTTAGCGACTTGCTGATCTTTTGCGGGTTTACGATTGTCTGCCATAAAAACTCACCTATTGCTAATAGAGGTCATTATACCCGCTGTCCTTGTGGGACGCTGCCCCATGAGGCATTTTTTTCCAAACGCTGAATGACCTCCTCGAATCCTAACCCAAATTTGACTACCATAACGGAAATAGCGCCTAGCATAGCGGCGCCTTAATTGCGTGAGATGAAAGTAGTGAAATCTTTTTGTCAGCCCGTGTGCTTATCAATTTGGATGGTATGCGGGGTCCCTGCCTATGCAAGTGACGATAATAAAACATCAGAATCACCTTGGTCAGCCGATATTTCGCTCGGTTATCAGCGCCTCGGTGGTAACTCAGATTCTCAAACCATCAATAATGCGCTCACAGGTCAATATCAAGTTGAGCAATACAGTTATCAAGCCAGCATTAGTCTGTTGCAAGTTGAAAAAGATGGTGAAGAGGACAAACGTAAAACAGAGCTAGAGTCGCAAGCTAATATGTTACTTGGTGACAGAAACTATGCGCTACTCAATGCCACTTATGTCGCCGACCGTTACGGCCCTTATTATGACGATTTTATGCTGGCAACGGGTTTAGGCTATCACTGGCTTCAAAACGCTAAGTTCACATTAAGCACCGAGATAGGTCCAGGTTTTCGTTATCAACAACCGAACGTCGATGAAATTGATGATGACGATTTGATCATGCCTTACTCAGTCAGTGAATCAGTGATACGTGGACAGGCAAGAGGAGAGTGGCATATGCTCGACAATGTCAGTTTAGAAGGAAGAAGTATTATCATTTCAGGGAGCAGTAATACCAGTGTCGAAGGATCACTCACTTTGGCATCGACCATTACTGAAAAGTTATCGATAAAAATAACCAGCAAACAGACTTACATGACAGATGTCCCTCCGGGACTAAAAAATCGCGACAGTATGCTCACAGTCGGTATTCGTTATCAATGGTTATAAACCGCTGAAAAAACAAAAAGCCACCCCGAAGGCTGGCTTTTTATCGAAACCTTGTTGCTAATTACATAGCAACAACGTTCACCTTGACGGTCGCGAAAACATCATAGTGCAGCTGCACGCTGATTTCGTACTCGCCAGTGTGACGCAGTGCGCCTTCTGGTAGACGAACTTCGTTTTTAGCGATTTCAACGCCCGCTGCAGTCACAGCATCAGCGATATCACGGGTACCGATAGAACCAAACAGTTTACCTTCATCACCCGCTTTCGAAGCGATTTCAACCGCTTCTAGTGCTTCAACTTTCTCAGCACGCGCTTGGGCAGCAGCCAGTTGCTCAGCAACTTTTGCTTCTAGCTCAGCACGACGAGCTTCAAAATGTTCGATGTTGGCTTTGGTTGCCATAACCGCTTTACCCTGAGGGATAAGGAAGTTACGTGCATAACCAGATTTAACAGTTACCTGATCACCTAGGCCACCCAGGTTACCGATTTTATCAAGTAGAATAACTTGCATTCTTCAATCCTCTCTAACTTGGACAGTTCCGATTACTGATGCTTGTCAGTGTACGGCAGCAGGGCCAGGTAACGAGCGCGCTTGATAGCACGAGCCAGTTGACGCTGATACTTAGCACGAGTACCAGTGATACGGCTAGGTACGATTTTACCTGATTCGGTAATGTAATTTTTTAGAGTCGCTACATCTTTGTAGTCGATCTCTGTGACGCCTTCTGCAGTGAAACGGCAGAATTTACGACGACGGAAGAAACGTGCCATGGGCTTATCTCCTGATCTAAATGTCTATAATAGTGTCGGCATGCAATACCAATTTTCCCTCGCCTTGTCGGCTGGTCTGGTAAGCAATAAAGCCGCTTACCTTGATATGGCTACCTAAAGCTAAATTTTGCGTTTGTTGTGTTGACCCTTGCCCACTCACAACCACAGATAAACGACAAAACACTTGTCGAGGGAAGTCAGCTTCAACCTGCGTAGAACGATGCTCTAACACAAAGTGACAGTGCGGAACGCCTGCAGGGCTTTGGCGACGGACCGGACCTTTACTGATAACACCAGCAAGCTCCAACCGATTGGTCATTACAGCAATTACTCAGCTGCGTTTTCGCCTTCAGCTTCAGCTTCCGCTTTTGCTTCTGGCTTCGCTTCCGCACGCTCTTCACGCTCAGGGCGATCTTCACGCTTAGCAGTACGCTCTTCTTTAGCCTTCATCATGACAGATGGCTCAGTGATAGCGTCTTTAGTACGCATGATCATGTTACGGATCACTGCGTCGTTGAAGCGGAACATGCTTTCTAGCTCGTCAATCACAGCCTGCTCGGCTTCTACGTTCATCATAACGTAGTGTGCTTTGTGCAATTTGTTGATTGGGTAAGCCAGTTGGCGACGGCCCCAGTCTTCTAGACGGTGGATCTGACCGCCTGCATCTTTAATAGACGCAGTGTAACGCTCGATCATGCCAGCAACTTGCTCGCTCTGATCAGGGTGCACCATGAATACGATTTCGTAATGACGCATTGAGTTGCTCCTTACGGATTAATCAGCTTCCACAATTGGCTCGGTCGTCCAGCGGAAGCAAGGAACGGAAAAGAAAAGACCGAGAATCAGGCGCGAGATAGTACAGCACTGCAGCGCCATAAGCAAACGGATTTTGTCTTTATCGATTGGTTGTTCCATGCCCCCGAAAAAGCATGACCAATTGCAAAAAAAACAAGAAATTAAATATGAAAACTGTCAATTATGTAGGAATTCCCACCAATATCAAGCTATTGATGCACTTCTTTTTAAACAATAATTAATTTCTGAACCCACGCTCAAATTATGACATTCCCGCCTCCTTTTCTTGGCAGTTAATACTCAGAATAATCTTTTTATTGCCTATGCTTGAGCGGAAAAGCCGTTTTTAGTGCAAAAAGCGTAGGGGAAGACCTCATCAATCACTGACTGTATTGATGAAATTCGTTTCAAAAATTTTTGGAGCAAAATATGAAGATAGGAACACCATCGCGTATGGTCGCACTTGGTTTGGCAGGGCTCGCATTAAGTAGCCCCAGCGTACACGCTGCCGTTGATTGCCAGCCATTATCCGATTGGCAGAATGGCAATACCTACACTAAAGGGGATCAAGTCAAAGCGGACAATACCGCCTATGAAGCCAGGTGGTGGACGCAAGCCGATCCTGCCTCCCAATCTGGCGAGTGGAAAGCATGGAAAATCCTCGGCCAGTGCGCGGGCAGCGTCAACCAAGCCCCTACCGCAGTCTTAACCGTTTCACCGTCTGGACCCGCTGAGGTTGGTGATACACTCACCTTCACCCTCGCCGGGACAGACACTGATGGCACGGTGACCTCATTCGCGCTCTCACAAGGCGACACCCTATTATATGAAGGCGCCGAGGCGACCACCATTGACTGGCAAGCCGAACAAACGGGGCGTTTTACGTTTACGCTCACAGTGACCGACGACAAAGGCGCGACCAATACTCAAACATTGCAGCAAGTGGTGGGTGATGACCACACTGGCGGCGATGAGTATGCCTGTCGCCCGGCGGGTTTATACACCACCCCAGATATCGACGTGCCATATTGCTCTGTGTATGACGAGAACGGCCTTGAAGAAATGGGCGCCGATCACCCTCGCCGTGTTATTGGCTATTTCACCAGCTGGCGAAACGGCACCAACGGTCAGCCTGCTTATTTAGTCAGCGACATTCCGTGGGACAAAATCACTCATATCAACTACGCCTTTGCCCACGTCAACGCGGACAACCAACTGTCTATCGGCGATCCCAACGCCCCCGATAACTCCGCGACCCAGATGACTTGGCCGGGCGTGGCCGGCGCAGAGATGGATCCGACCCTGCCGTACAAAGGCCACTTTAACTTGCTCAACAAGTATAAAAAGCAGCATCCTGACGTGAAAACGCTGATCTCCGTGGGCGGCTGGGCCGAAACCGGGGGCTACTTCGGTGAAAACGGCGAGCGCATTGACAGTGGCGGTTTCTACACCATGACCACCAATGCCGATGGCAGCGTCAACCAAGCTGGCATTAAAGCTTTCACCGACAGTGCCGTCGCCTTCTTGCGCCAGTATGGCTTTGATGGTTTAGACATTGATTATGAATACCCATCGTCAATGAAAGACTCTGGCCACCCTGACGATTTCGAGTACTCCAACCCACGTCGTGCGCACTTGAATAAATCCTATCAAATGCTGATGAAGTCGCTGCGTAAAGCGCTCGATAAAGCCAGTGCACAAGATGGCAAGCACTATATGCTGACTATTGCCGCACCGTCATCGGGTTACTTATTGCGCGGGATGGAAACCTTCCAAACCACCCAATACTTAGATTACGTCAACATTATGAGCTATGACCTGCACGGGGCATGGAACGATCATGTTGGCCATCAAGCGCCGCTGTATGACACCGGCGAAGACTCGGAGCTTAAACAGTGGAGTGTCTACCAAACCCCTGAATTTGAGGGGATTGGGTATTTAAATACCGATTGGGCAGCCACCTACTTTATGGGCGGTATGTCTCCCGGCCGTATCAATATCGGTATCCCGTATTACACCCGCGGCTTTAAAGACGTTCAAGGTGGCGATAAAGGCCTTTGGGGGCGCGCGCCATTACCAAACCAAGGTGAGTGCCCAGCCGGCACGGGTGTCGGTGAGAAAAACAAATGTGGCAACGGTGCAGTCGGGATAGATAACCTTTGGCATGATGTGGACGAGCTCGGCAACGAAGTGCCTGCGGGCTCTAACCCTTTATGGCATGTGAAAAACTTGCTCGACGGCAAACTACCGGCCTATGCCGCAGAGTACGGACTCGATCCTGAGCAAGACCCCACTGATCGCCTTACTGGTAGTTATCAGCGTTACTACGATGACATCGCCAAAGCGCCATGGGTTTGGAACGAGGAAAAACGCGTATTCCTGTCGATGGAAGACGAAACCTCGATGGCCGAAAAGGTCGACTACGTGGTCAATAAGGGCCTAGGCGGGGTGATGTTCTGGGAGCTGGCGGGGGATTATCGCTATGATGAACAACGTCAGGCCTACTTTATGGGCGACACTCTGACATCGCTGGCGTACCAAACCTTTAAGCAAGCGGGCAGCGACTACTCACTGCAACGCGGCGATGCTAACTTCCAAGTGCCAAGCGAGCAAGTGGATGTCACGTTTGACGCGCTGAACTTCCCAGTGGGCGATGACAACTACCCTATCCGCCCCACGTTCCGCTTTACCAACCACTCGGATCTGGACTTATCGGGCGCCACCATCAGCTTTGATGTGCCAGTTTCCACCTCGGCCATTTTTAAATCTGACTGGAACGCCCAGAAAAAGCTGCGCATGGAAGTCGTGCGTAATAGCAGCAATGCCAGTGATAACAACATCGGCGGGTTTGATGCCACGCATCATCGCTTTGCCATCACCTTGATTAACGAATGGGGTGGCATAGAGCAAAGCTTTAAGCCGGGTGAAACCTTGGACGCACAGGTGATGTACTACATGCCGATCACTAACCCAACCAATATCACCATCGAAAAAGATGGCCAGCGCTATGCGGTAAAGCAGGAGTATCCAAGCCTTCCGCCTGCGCTCCCCGGTAGCACCGGTCAAAGTGGCGGAGAGTCTCAGTGTCCCGGCGTCGATGTCGCCAGCCGGAGTACCTACCCCAACTGGCCTAACGGGGGCAATCATGCCAGCGGTGGCGACCAACTTATCTACCAAGAGGCGGTATGGGAAGCCAAATGGTGGACCCAAGCCGCACCCGGTGGTCAGGCTTGGCGCCAAGTCTGCAGCCTCTAATCCATTTCTAGTCTTGAATGCGGGGGCTAAGTGCCCCCGTTAAGGAGTCGCTATGTTCAAGTCTTCGTTGACTCAACTTTCCTGCCGTACCGCCATCGCCCTTGCACTGGGGGCAAGCAGTACACAGGTGATGGCACATGGCTATTTAGAAAGCCCCAAAGCGCGCCAAGCGATTTGCCATGAGCAAGAGGGTTATTGGTGGCCTTCAGATGGGTCAGGTATCCCTAACGCTGCCTGTCGCGCGGCGTTCTTAGAATCGGGGCACTACCCGTTTGTACAGCACCACGAATCAGCCCAATTGGTGGCGGATTACCGCAATATGAATGCTGTGAAAGCAGCCGTTACCGATGGCAACTTATGTGGCGCCGGCGATCCCAATAAAGCCGGGATCAGTTTGCCCTCACCGGATTGGCAACGGACCGAAGTCACCCCAGATGGCAATGGGCAAATTGACGTACGTTTTCGCGCCACCACACCGCACAACCCAAGCTTTTGGGAAATTTATCTGACCAAGCCAGACTACAACGGCGCGACCGATGCGCTGACGTGGGACGATCTCGAAAAGATCGACACCTTTGGCGACCTGCCCATTGTGGTTGGCGATGACGGTAACCGGTATTACGAGATGACCGTGACCTTACCCGCCGATCGCCAAGGTGATGCCATTCTCTATAGCCGTTGGCAACGCATTGATCCAGTCGGTGAAGGCTTCTACAACTGTGCCGACATCACCATCACCTCTAGTCAGACAGCGCCGGCCCAGTGGCACGAGCTGGGCTACTTTGTCGCGCATCCACAAATGGCAGCATTAGGCGATCGCGTGCGTGCCCGCTTGCACAATCGCCAAGGCCAAGAAGTGGTAGATGTCACACTCACTCTGACGGACCAAAATGTGGCGAATTGGCCACACGCGCTGGCCAGCCTTATCGAACAACAAGCTAACGAGCCCTTACGTATCGGGGTGATGCGTCACGGCGAGATCCAGTTTAATGCCGATGACGTGGTGCAAAATCAAGTCTTTAGCCATCACGATAGCTATAGCTTCAACCTGTCGGTGATCCCAGCTACCGACGAATCCAACAGCAACCTGCCCGCTTGGCGTGCATCTGAGGTCTATGTAGCCAAGGATCGCGTGCGCTACGGCGACAACATCTACCAAGCAAAATGGTGGACACGCAACGAGCAACCCGGCGCTGCCCTTGTTTGGCAACGCGTGACACAATAAGGAGCAAACATGAAACCAATGACCCTACTTTCTCTGGCGATTGCTGGGGCACTGGGTGCCAGCCACGCCGTGGCGGCCCCCTCAACCCCAAGTTTGGACTGGAAGCCACAAAACTATTCTTTTGTTGAAGTCGACGAATATGGCAGCGGATCGTACAAAGATCTGGTGCAACGCGTGGACGAAGTCCAAATTGAAATTAAATGGAATGCCTGGTCCGGTGATGGTGGTGATAGCTACAAGGTGTACTTTGACAATCAGGTCGTCAATCAAGGCACTTTACCGGCAGGAACCAAATCTGGCATTGTCACTTTCCCCTATGACAAAGGAGGCCGCCACCAGCTTAAACTCGCCTTGTGTGAAGGCGGCGTGGATGGCCAATGCGCGACCAGTGCCGCCAAACCCCTCGTGATCGCAGACACTGATGGTGTACACCTTGACCCACTGCCGATGAATGTCGACCCCAACAACAACGACTATCCCAAACAGCCTAATACCGTGGTGGGGGCATACTTTGTCGAATGGGGCATTTATGGTCGTAACTTCGATGTCAGTCAGGTGCCCGCGGGGAATCTCACCCACATCTTGTATGGCTTTATCCCCATTTGTGGCCCCAATGAGTCATTGGGCGACATCGAAAATGGCAACAGCTTGCGCGCGCTTGAGCTCGCTTGCCAAGGCTCAGAAGACTATGAAGTGGCAATCCATGACCCATGGGCGGCGATTCAGAAAAAGCTGCCCGGCACACCGGCCAAAGATCCGATAGGTGGCACCTACGCGCAAATGATGGCGCTCAAGCAGCGCTACCCTGATCTGAAAATTCTCCCCTCCGTGGGCGGCTGGACCCTATCCGACCCCTTCTATGATTTCACCGACAAGGCCAACCGTGATGTCTTTGTTGCCTCGATGAAAGAATTTCTAAAAACATGGAAATTCTACGATGGGGTCGACATTGACTGGGAATTCCCAGGCGGTGGCGGTGCCAACCCTGATTTAGGTGACCCAGATAAGGATAGCCAAACCTACGCGGCCTTAATGCGTGAGCTGCGCGCGATGTTGGATGAGCTCGAAGCCGATACCGGCCGTGAGTACCAACTCACCTCGGCCGTCGGCGCCGGTTATGACAAAGTGGCCAACGTCGATTACAGCGCCAGCGCGCCGTACATGGATTACATCTTTGCCATGACCTATGACTTTTTCGGCGCATGGAATAATGTCACCGGCCACCAAACTGCCATTTACTGTGGCAGCCATATGAGCGCGGGGGAATGTGATGGTACCGGCGTCGATGACAACGGCGAACCTCGCAAAGGCCCGGCCTACACGCTCGATAATGGCGTGCAATTACTGCTAGAAAGCGGCGTGCCACCGGAAAAAATGGTGATCGGTACTGCGATGTACGGTCGTGGTTGGGAAGGCGTTTTCCCTGCCAATGCAACCGATCCTAGCAACCCGATGACCGCGCCCGGTAACGGCCCGATCAAAGGCAGCACCGCTGATGGTATTTGGGAAGCGGGCGTAATTGACTACAAAGGCGTCGTCAAATCAATGCTCGGCAGCGCGGGTAACGGTATCAATGGCTTCCAAACCGGCTATGATGAGCAAGCCGAAGCGGCGTATGTGTGGAACCCAAACAACGGCAAGCTGGTCACTTACGACAACCCACGATCGGTCAAAGCCAAAGGCCAGTATGTGCGTAATCACAACTTCGCCGGTTTGTTTGCATGGGAAATTGATGCCGACAATGGCGATATTCTCAATGCCATGCACGAAGGCTTAGCGCAGGATGGTCAGCCGCCAGTCAACAACGCCCCAACTGTGAGTCTCGCGCAACAAAGCTATACGCTGGCGCCGGGAGAATCATTAACCATTGCTGCCAATGGGCGCGATCGGGATGGCGATGCCCTGATCTATCGCTGGCAAGGCGATGCGGCGTTGACGCTGACCAATAGCGACACAGATTCGGTCACAGTGACCGCCCCCGATGTGAGCACCAGCACCGACTATTCTCTGTCGGTGACGGTATCGGATGGTCAAGCCAATGCCGAGGCCAATGCGACTATCGAGGTGGTGGTAGCGGGTGAAAACCAAGCCCCTAACGTGGCACCTATCGCCCCAGTTAGCCTGAAAAGCGGTGAGCAAACCCGCGTGACGGTTGAGGCGAACGACCCAGATGGCGATACACTCAGCTACACCTACCGTGCATCCGGCGATCTGGCTGTCGCGGGCACCGGTGATCAGGTGACGCTGACCGCGCCCACCGTGACGGAGGATCGCGACTATGTGGTCACGGTCGAGGTCAGCGATGGCGACAAAACCACGCAAGCGCAGTTCACGGTCACTGTGACACCGGCCAGCGGCTTGCCAACGTGGGATGAAAACACCGTGTATGTGGGCGGCGATCGTGTCCTGTATCAAGGGATTGAGTATCGCGCCAAGTGGTGGACCAAGGGTCAGCGCCCAGACCAAGGCGGGCCATGGGAGCGCGTCGGGGATAGCCAATCCAACCAAGGCAGTGAATGGCAAGCGAACATCGCGTATTCCGGCGGCGCTGAAGTTGAATACAACAACCAACGCTACCAAGCCAAGTGGTGGACCCGAGGCGAAAAGCCGGGCAGTACCGCAGTTTGGCAATTGCTGTAACGGTTTTTCACTTCTCTAAATGACAAAACGCCCCAACAGGGGCGTTTTCTTCAACGGAGAACAAGAGACAAGGCACTTAACGACGCTGACGCACCGCTTCATACAAACAGACACCAGTTGCCACGGATACGTTCAAGCTCGATACGCTTCCTGACATGGGAATACGAATTAGCTCATCACAGGTTTCACGGGTCAAACGGCGCATGCCGTCTCCTTCCGCGCCCATCACTAAGGCTAGCGGCCCCACCAATTTGGTGTCGTAAACATCATGATCGGCTTCACCGGCCGTGCCCACAAACCACACGCCCTGCTCTTTGAGCGCACGCATGGTACGCGCTAAGTTGGTAACACGCACCAAAGGTACCACTTCAGCTGCGCCACAGGCCACTTTGCGTGCCGTCGCGTTAAGCTGAGCAGATTTATCTTTCGGAACGATGACCGCACTCACTCCGGCTGCATCGGCAGTGCGCAGGCAAGCCCCCAAATTATGCGGGTCGGTGACACCGTCAAGTACCAGCAACAAAGGGTTCTCGGTATTAGCGAGGATCGCCTCCAAGTCATTCTCGTTGTACTGACGACCCGGTTTGACACGGGCAACAATCCCCTGATGCGACGCACCTTGAGTTTTGTCGTCTAACGCTTTGCGGCCCACTTGCTGAATACTCACGCCCAGCATCGCAATGTCATTGAGCACGGGGACCAAACGCTCGTCTTGACGCCCTTTTAATACCATCACTTCAATAAAGCGGGAAGGATCGGTTGCTAAAATCGCTTGGACGGCATGAATGCCGTAAATAACTTCACTACTCATGATTTACTTCTTTTTCTTACCCGCTTCGGCTTTTTGTTTTTTCGCCTTTTTCTTGCGTGCTTTTTGCGCAGGCGACTTTACTTTACTCTTTTTGCTTGGCTTATCCGCCGGCGCCTTATCGCCGTCAACACTTGGCACTGCGCCACGTTTAAGCTGTTGGCGTACCGAGGTTCGCTCACGGCGCGCTTGCGGATCTTTATTCGACTCCGCACGACCTTTTTTGCGCTTATCGCGTTCGGTTTTACCCGGGCGACGGGCTTTGCGCTCAGAGCCTACCAGTTCAAAGTCAATTTGTCGCTCATCAAGATTCACTGACAGCACTTTAACCGTTACCTGATCGCCAAGTCGGAACACGCGGCCAGAGCCTTCGCCCACCAGACGCTGACCTACCATATCAAAACGGTAATAGTCGTTATCTAGGTTAGAGATATGGACCAAACCATCGATATGCAGCTCATTGAGGCGAACAAAGAAGCCAAAACCGGTGACATTGGCAATCACGCCTTCCAGTTCATCGCCAACGTGATCTTGCATATATTCGCATTTAAGCCAATCCGACACATCACGGGTGGCATCATCGGCGCGACGCTCGGTTTTTGAACACTGCTCGCCGAGCACATCCATATCGTCAAATGAGTAGTGATAGCCACCTGTCGGGGTCCAACGGTCTTGGTTTTTACCCGCTTGTTTGGCAATCAAGTATTTAAGCGCACGGTGCAACAGTAAATCCGGATAACGACGGATGGGCGAGGTAAAGTGGGCGTATTGTTTTAGCGCCAAACCAAAGTGACCTTGGTTATCCGCTTGATACACCGCTTGCTTCATCGAGCGGAGCAACATGGTCTGAATAAGCTCACTGTCCGCGCGACCATGGACCACGTGCATCAGTGCCGCGTAATCTTTCGGCGTCGGCTCTAGGCCGCCACTCAGGCTTAAGCCTAACTCGCCTAAGAAATCTTTAAAGCCACTAAGACGTTCTTCACCCGGTGCTTCGTGAACACGATATAATGCTGGCTCTTTGTGCTTCTCGACAAAACGCGCAGAGGCGACGTTGGCAAGGATCATACATTCTTCGATGATCTTGTGCGCATCGTTGCGCTCCACCGGCACAATACGGTCGATTTTGCGCTGTGCGTTGAAAATAAATTGGGTTTCCACCGTCTCAAACTCAATGGCGCCGCGTTGTTGGCGAGCCCCACTGAGCACCTTGTACATATCGTGCAAGGTTTCTAGATGTGGAACCAAGGTGTGATAACGCTCTCGCAAGGTCTCATCACCCTCTAAGATGTTAGACACCTTGGTGTAGGTTAAACGCGCATGTGAGTTCATTACCGCTTCATAGTGCTTGTAGCCGGATAGTGCGCCTGACTCAGAAATTGTCATTTCACAGACCATACATAGACGATCAACCTGTGGATTGAGCGAGCATAGGCCGTTGGAAAGCACTTCTGGTAACATGGGCACCACTTGGTTGGGGAAGTACACCGAGTTACCGCGGTTTTGCGCTTCTTTATCCAGCGCAGAATCAGGCCGCACATAGTAACTAACATCGGCAATTGCCACCCACAAACGCCAGCCACCAGAACGTTTACGTTCACAGTAGACCGCATCATCAAAGTCACGGGCATCTTCACCGTCGATGGTCACCAGCGGCAGATCGCGTAGATCAACGCGGCCTTCTTTCGCTTTTTCCGGCACTTCCTCGTTCAAACTTTTAACTTGCTTGAGCACGGCATCCGGCCATTGATGAGGAATATCATGGGTGCGCATCGCGATTTCAATTTCCATGCCCGGCGCCATGTTTTCGCCCAGCACGTCAACAATCTTACCCATTGGGTTGGTTTGGCGAGTAGGACGTTGCATGATCTCAACCACCACTACATTGCCCATACGCGCGCCCTGAGTGTGATCTTTATCAATCACGATATCTTGGCCCAGGCGGCTATCGTCTGGCACGACAAAGCCCATACCGTCTTCGACAAAATAACGCCCAACGATTTGGCCTTGACGTGCTTCCAACACTCGCACGACACGGGCTTCTTGGCGACCGCGCTTATCGGTCCCCACGCCTTGCGCCAAAATGACATCGCCATGCATCACGCTACGCATTTGATGATACGGTAACGTCCAATCGTCATGATTGCCTTTCCCTTCAGGGCGCAAGAAGCCAAAACCATCACGGTGACCAATAACTGTCCCTTTAATCAGATCCAGACGCTCGGGCAAGGCATAGCACTTACGCCGAGTAAACACGAGTTGACCATCTCGCTCCATCGCACGCAGGCGTCGACGTAAACCTTCATACTGATCATCGCCGTCTAAACCGAGATGGGTAAACAGATTGTCGCGGCTCACTGGCGCCTTAAAGCTGCGGATCACTTCCAGCAAGTGCTCTCGGCTGGGAACCGGATTTTCATATTTTTCAGCTTCACGGGCCTGGTGTGGATCCGCAGCGATGTTGTTTGGCGTATTATTTGTCGAACCTGTGTCTTGCGACATAGACCTTTTCCTATTGGCGTATGTTGATTTCATTATATCTGTTAACTGTCGCGATTGCGCCGCGATGATCGCAGTTTGACGTTTTGTTTCAGCGCTTTGCTTGTAGGCAACGAGAGGAACATGGCGAACTGGCCATATCAAATCAGATTGGGAACAGATGAGTAAAGGGAGTATAGCGGATTTTGACGATAAAATCGCCTACAGTCAGAGGCTGGTGGTTACCAGTAACTGGTGCGTCTTTTAGCGCGAGCGATAATATTCTGAGGCATTCGCGCTTCAAGCGCTGAGCGTAATTCGGCAATACGATCACGCGTGCCAGAGTCTGCGGTAATGGTCTGATATAACCAGCGATAAGCATCCTCATAATCAAGCGGTGAACCGACGTCATCCACGAGCAACTCGGCCAGTTGAATTCGCGCGCGGGTATCCCCCAATGAGGCGGCTTCGCGCAGGTAAGGAATCGCGCGTCCTTGATCTTGCTGCACCAAGGTCCCATTCGCATAGTATCGCCCTAGCTGCTCCAATGCCGCAGGTAACCCTTGCTGCGCAGCCTGTTTCATGTAATACACACCGAGCTCGGCATCTTGATCAACGCATACGCCCCACGCCAACATATCGCCGTACAAGAACTCATAGGCGGGAGACCCCACACGTGTTGCCCGTACTTCGATGTCTTGTACGAGTTGGCATTCATCTTGTTCCACACGCTCAAGGTGTGAGTTGGTCTCGAATAAGGCGATCAGTTCACTTTCTTCATACAAGGGTACCGCTGGCCCCACATCCGCTCTAGCGGTTGCTGTTGCCAACGTCGTTACCGTTAGTAAAAGTGAAAAACTCAGCGTTCGAAACTTCATGCCTACTCGCTATTCAACCAAGAAACTCAACAGCAACGCGCGCGCTAACCGTGTGCTTTTTTGTATCGGCACCCTGCTCAGTGACTTTAGCAAAGGCGGCAAGTTTTTTCCGCTTTCCACGCGATCTGGGTTCCAACTTCATCCAATAGCGAAAAAAAAGCCAGCGTTAAACGCTGGCTTCATGGTTTGTCTTCGCGCAAGCATTAGCTCTCGAAAGGATGAACCTTAATGATGGTTTCATTACGGTCTGGGCCAGTTGAAATCAGATCAATCGGCACGCCAGTCAAGGTTTCAATACGCTTGATGTAATCAAGTGCAGCTTGTGGCAGTTCGTCGAGTGACTTCACCCCAAAGGTGTTTTCGCTCCAACCCGGCATGGTCTCATAAACAGGCTCGATGTTTGCGTACGCATCCGCAGCCAATGGTGATACCTCTACCATGGTGCCGTCAGCCATCTTATAACCCGTACAAATTTTGATTTCTTCCAAGCCGTCCATCACGTCCAGTTTGGTTAAACAAAAACCCGAGACCGAGTTAATCTGCACGGCACGGCGCATAGCCACCGCGTCAAACCAACCACAACGACGCTTACGACCCGTGGTTGCACCAAACTCCGCACCCTTGGTGCCTAGATGCATACCAATGTCGTCATCAAGTTCTGTTGGGAACGGACCTGCCCCTACTCGCGTGCAATAGGCTTTGGCGATACCTAGCACATAACCAAGATGACGAGGACCAAAACCAGAGCCTGCAGCCACACCGCCAGCGGTAGTGTTTGAGGAGGTCACATACGGATAAGTGCCGTGATCAATATCTAGCAAGGTGCCTTGTGCGCCTTCGAACATGATTTTGTCATCACGTTTACGCGCATCATCGAGCTCTTGGGTGACATCAATCACCATACCGGTGAGGATGTCTGCTTGCTCCATGACCTTGGCTAAGGTGTCTTCATAGCTTACAGGTTCGACTTTATAGAAGTGCTCTAGCTGGAAGTTATGGAGTTCCATCACTTCTTTCAGCTTTTCAGCGAAGGCTTCTTTATCGAATAGGTCACCCACACGCAAACCACGGCGCGCCGCTTTGTCTTCGTACGCTGGGCCAATACCACGGCCTGTGGTGCCAATGGCTTTCTTGCCACGCGCTTTTTCACGCGCTGCATCCAACGCAATGTGATAAGGCAGGATCAAAGGACACGCTTCTGATAGGAATAGGCGCTCACGCACGGGCACGCCGCGTGCTTCCAGCTCACCCATTTCTTTCAGTAAAGCGTCTGGCGACAACACCACACCATTACCGATAATGCATTTAACGTTGTTGCGGAGGATACCAGAAGGAATCAAGTGTAGGACGGTCTTTTCACCGTCAATGACAAGAGTATGACCTGCGTTGTGACCGCCTTGATAGCGAACCACGTATTTTGCATCTTCAGTCAAAAGATCAACGATCTTTCCCTTACCTTCGTCACCCCATTGGGTGCCGAGAACGACTACGTTATTACCCATCTTCTTCGATATGCAGCTAGTTAAAAAAGGATTCTAGCACCTTAAAAACTCGGTTGCAGTTATTTTTTAACCGTATTGTCGTTTTCTTTCCATGGGTTTGTCACGTCAAGCTGACAGCCGCGTTGTCAACCTAAGATGGAATAGGCGAATACAGCGCCAATCACCACTAAACATCCTCCTATACGTCGCAACTGATTATCCGGCTGCAGACTCAGCTCGGTCACCACTTGTCGCCATTGCTTGGGGAATAACATAGGCCCCAGCCCCTCGACAATTAATACCAGCGCGAGCGCCCCCCAGAATGTCATCATGATTTCTTCTCCTTTATTGAACGCTACTGTGCGCAATCATTACCCGATAAAAAAAGACAAGGCGCGATGCCTTGTCTTTTCTGTCGGTGATAACGATTTATTGATCGATCACATCTGGATGCTTCATGTATTTGAAGAAGTCACTTTTCGGATCAACAATCAGCATATCGCCCTTGCTGTCAAAGCTCTCGCGATAGGCCTGTAGCGAACGTACAAAACTATAGAACTCAGGCTCTTTCTTGAACGCACGAGCAAAAAGCTGCGCCACTTCCGCGTCTGCTTCACCCCGTGTGATTCGCGCCTGCCGCTCTGCTCGAGAAAGGATAGTGGCTACCTCAAGTTCTGCTTGCGCGCGAATGATTTCAGCCTGCTCACGACCTTGAGCACGATGACGACGCGCCACCGCTTCACGTTCGGCACGCATACGGGCATAGATGGATTCACTGATCTCGCTTGGAAGATTGATACGTTTGATACGCAAATCAATCAGCTCAATCCCTAAATCACGTACACCCTCACCCGCGGCACGCTCCAATACACCGTCCATGACTTGGTCGCGCTTTTCAGACACAATCTCTTTGATGGTCTTATTACCAATTTCGGCACGCAAACCGTCAGAAATACGACGTTGCAACAGAGACTCAGCGGTGAGCTTATTACCGCCCCCTGTGGCAAGGTAGTACTGACCAAAGTCTTTAATTCGCCACTTTAGATAAGAGTCGATAATGACATCTTTTTTCTCTGCAGTAACAAAGCGATCAGCACGGTCATCCATGGTTTGAATGCGTGCGTCGAGAGTCTTCACTCGGTCAAACAACGGCAACTTAAAATGCAAACCTGGCTGATAGATTTTCGCGATCTCGTTATCCGCTTTCAGGACACGCCCAAAGCGAATCACAATACTGCGTTCACCCTCACTCACCACGAAGATCGACATCAAAAAGATCACGACTGCTAAGGCTATAACCGGGATCATCATCTTACGCATGCTTAGTATCTCCCTTCACGTGATGAACCAGAACGCGGCGCCGATTCAGGCTGTTTTGGCTGAGAGCTTTGCTCCAGCTCAATGCCATACTGGCTGCTCGACGTTTCTTTACGCTGGTTAGGCCCAACGGCTGCTCCTCCCATCAACTTATCCAGCGGGAGATACAAGAGGTTGCTGTTTCCGCTTTGCGAATCCACCATCACCTTACTTGTGCTGCTGTACACCTGTTCCATGGTTTGGATATACAGGCGATTACGTGTCACGCGTGGCGCATCAATGTACTCTGGCAACAGCTTTTCAAATTGAGAAACTTCACCTTCCGCTTCATTGACCGTACGCTCTTTATAACCCAATGCGGCTTTTTTCAGCGTTTCTGCTCGACCCGTTGCTTTCGGCAAGACGTCATTACGATACGCTTCTGCCTCACGGATAAAGCGCGCTTCATCCTCACGGGCTGCAATGGCGTCATCAAAGGCGTCTTTTACCTGCTCTGGTGGCCGTGCGTACTGGAAGTTCACATCGACAACAATTAAGCCCATGTTGTATTTATCAATGATCTGATTCAACTCAACTTGGGTGCGCTCTCTTACTTCTTGACGACCACGAGTGATAATATCATCCATCACAGAATCACCCACGACCGCACGAAGCGCTGAATCTGTCGCTTGACGCAAGCTGTCATCAGCATTGGTGACACTGTAGAGATACTGCTGGGCATCCATCACGCGATATTGGACATCCATTTCGACGTTGACCACGTTTTCATCTTTGGTCAGCATCAAACCTGAACTATTTAGCGAGCGGATTGATTCCATATCAACCGTTCTCACGGTATCAACAAACGTCGGTTTCCAGTTAAGGCCAGGTTGCACGACACGATCGTACTGACCGAACCGAAGCACCACACCACGCTGCGCTTCGCCAATGGTATAGAAACCGGAAATACCCCATACGATAACACCGATGAGTGCGAGGACACCTAGCCCCGCCATTCCGCCACCGAAAGAAGGTCCTTTGCCTTTCCGGCCACCAAAGCCACCCAGTTTGCGGCTTAGTTTATTAAACAATTCATCAAGATCGGGTGGTCCTTGATTACGGCCACCACGATTCCCCCAGGGGTCTTTGTCGGGACCGCCATTGTTTCCTGGCTCATTCCACGCCATTCGCGCACTCCATCAAATTGATCTGACGATAATTTTTTACTCTAGCAGCCTATTCACTGACGATAAAGTCGCCAAGCTGGTTGCCTTCTCTTTTTTCTAACCGATGCCAGTCTGTTTGCGGCAGCCTAACATCGACTAATAGATGCCCATCGTCTTGGTATTCTTCACTGACAATGCATCGCATCTGGTGAAATTTACTTTGCATCCGACCCGCTAGATTTGGCGGTAGTCGTAATCGATGCCGCACCATGGTACCGGCCAAACGCTCAGTCAGCGCGTCAAAGATGAGCGCAATACCTTGCCCCGACAAGGCTGAAACCCATACGGCTTTCGGCACGCCCTCGTCGTCTCGTTCAATACGAGGCTCAGCCTGATCCAGACTATCTATTTTATTCATGATAAGTAGACGTGGCACATCATCGGCTTCAATCTCTTCGAGCACGCTGTCAACAGCCTCAATGTTGTCACTCAATCGCTCATCACTGGCGTCAACCACATGCAACAATAAGCTCGCTTCTTGCGTTTCTTGCAATGTCGCTTTAAACGCCGCCACCAAATCATGTGGCAAATGGCGAATGAAACCGACGGTATCGGCTAAAATCGCGGTGCCGACATCTTCGACTTCAATCCGACGTAAGGTCGGATCCAAAGTAGCAAACAGTTGATCGGCTGCATAAACGCCAGCTTCGGTAATCCGATTAAACAGCGTCGACTTACCCGCATTGGTATACCCCACCAGCGATACCGTTGGTACCTCGGCACGCGCTCGCGCACGTCGTCCTTGCTCGCGCTGCTTGGCCACTTTGTCTAAACGACGCAAAATCGCTTTTACCCGATCACGCAATAAGCGACGATCCGTTTCTAACTGGGTTTCCCCTGGGCCACGTAAACCGATCCCCCCTTTCTGACGTTCAAGGTGGGTCCAGCCACGCACGAGTCGGGTTGAAAGATGCCGTAACTGCGCTAATTCAACCTGCAATTTACCCTCATGCGTACGTGCACGCTGCGCGAAAATATCGAGAATGAGGCCTGTTCGATCCAATACTCGACATTTAAATCGCTGCTCCAGATTGCGCTCTTGGGCGGCAGACAAGGTATGATTGAAGATCACCACATCAGCCCCGACGTGCTGCACGGTCTCTGCAATTTCTTGGGCTTTTCCCTCGCCGACAAAATATTTCGGGTGAGGAGACTGACGGCTGCCGACAACAACTTGCAAGGCGTCGACACCCGAGGACGAAACCAGCATTTGAAACTCACTGAGATCATCCCACTCGCCATCATGGGTAAAATTAATATGAACGAGTACAGCCTGTTCACCGGCCTCGTAACGGTCAAACAAGCGAAAGACTCCTTAGCAATTGAATACTCACTCCTCAGGTTTTTCTTGCTGACGATCGCCCTGTGGACGCTCTCCAGCCCCTTGGTTATTGTTGTGATGGCTCACAGCACGTGCTGGCACCACAGTAGAAATGGCATGCTTATATACCATTTGATTCACGGTGTTTTTCAGCAAGATCACAAACTGATCAAACGATTCGATTTGCCCTTGTAACTTAATGCCATTCACCAGGTAAATGGAAACAGGAATACGCTCACGACGTAACGCATTTAGGAATGGGTCTTGTAATGATTGCCCCTTAGCCATTAGTTCTTTTCCTTATTTGTTTGTAATTGTAGTCAATGTCGCGGTTAAGCAGCGTCCTTGTCAGTGACAGTATACATCAAGTTTCCGTCCCTGCCGTCAACGCTTTTGTCACCGTTTGTAAAGACAGTGACGGCGCGTCACTGTCAAGCCACGTCACATTTTCCCAGCCTCGCAGCCAAGTTATCTGACGTTTGGCTAACTGGCGCGTCGCGCAAATCCCACGGTAAACGGCTTCATCATGGGTGCTACGTCCGGCCAAATAATCCCACATTTGGCGATACCCAACACAGCGGATCGAGGGCAGATCGGGATGCAGATCCTCTCGCTCAAACAGTGTACGTACCTCCTTTTCAAAGCCCGCTTCAACCATTTTGTCAAATCTGAGCTCAATGCGGCGATGCAACTCACCTCGTTCCTGAGGCGCTATTGCAAATTGGTGTACCTGATACGGCAAAGGTTCACCTTTTTTTTCCGTCAATGCGGTCAGGGTTTGTCCACTGATACGGTACACCTCAAGTGCCCGCATAATCCGCTGCGGATCGTTGCGATGGATCCGCGCACCAGAAACAGGATCAATATCACATAACTGTGCATGAAGCGCTTCCCAGCCATGCTGCTGCGCTTCTTTTTCTAATGCGTCACGCACACTAGGATCCGCACTGGGTAATGGCGATAACCCTTCTAATAACGCTTTAAAATACAACATGGTGCCCCCAACCAACAGAGGGATCTTGCCATTCGACACGATCTTCTTCATTTCTGTGAGGGCGTCTTCACGAAAGTCGGCTGCGGAATAAGCCTGAGCGGGATCTCGAATGTCGATGAGGCGATGCGGCGCCTGCGCTAATTCGTCAGCGGTTGGCTTGGCGGTACCAATATCCATCCCTCGATAAATTAAGGCCGAATCAACACTAATAATTTCAACCGGCATGGTATTGCGTAATGCAATGGCCAGATCCGTTTTTCCCGAGGCGGTTGGCCCCATCAAAAAAATGGCCTTAGGCAGCGGATTAGTCATGTTGTAATGCTTCTATTGCTGAGGTTAGGTCGAGGCGCGTAAACAAGCGTTGTCGCCCTTTTTCCAACGCCTCACCCTGCCAATACTGTTCAATTTCCGATACGGTCTGTACCGCTTGCGCAAGGCTGACTGGATCCGATGCAACTGTCAACTGCTTTGCCAGCCAACCCAACAGGTTCGCGCGGTGATCCGAATTAGATTGGCTGGGGTCTAAGCCGCCTAAAAAGTTCAGCAGGGCTGGAACAAAGGCTTGCAGATTCTGTTGCCGCAGTGGTTGGCATACAGACATCACCATTAACTGCTGGCCTTTTACCCGAATATCAATACCAAATTGCCCCAGTAACGTTTGATAGTGGCTAATCGCATCACATTCGGATGCAGACGCGGATAAACGTTGTGGAATTAATAAAGGCTGAGTCACTAATCCCTCCACCAAGGCTGGTTGTAACGCCCCTTGATGACGCCAGCTTTCTAACCGATGATGATCAGCTAACCATAAATCCTCACCCCACGACATCAGCACATAATGCTGATCAATCACCGCGAGTACCTTTCCCAAACCAGGTTGGCCACTCACTATCTTAGCTGGTGCCATGCACGTGCTTACGCTAACCGGCGAAGGCGACTGCTCACTCGATGTCGCCTTATCCTTGGCATCGTCAATGTGAACGGCGGCTCGCGGCGTCATTAACCTTTGATAGGCTTGGGTCGCTTGCTTGGAAGGCGTACTCGAACGGTCAGCGCGCGAAGCTTGCCCTTTTGCTGGCCATGACGACTCGGTTGACTGTTTCCCCGGATAAGCGGGAAAGGCATTCACCGCTTGCTGGTAGGAATGGTCGGTTGCCACGGCCGATGCTCGAGGCTGATAAGACACTGTCTCTCTGACCTCGCCGGTCTCTGGATTGACCGTCTCGTCGATGGGTAACGATGATTGTTGCAGCCCGTCACAAATCGCTTGATAAATAAAGTCATGCACCAGCCGTGCTTCATGAAAGCGGACTTCATGCTTCGCCGGATGAACGTTAACGTCTATCTGATGCGGATCCACATCGATATAAAGCACATAAGCGGCATACTGATCGGGCGCTAAGCTTTGCTCATACCCTTGGCGGATAGCATGGTTGATCAATTTATCTTTCATCATGCGCTGATTCACAAAACAATGCTGCATATCGTTTTGCTGCCGCGCGCCATCAGGGGTACATATCCAACCGCGCAGCGCCATATCATGATGGGTCAAGTCAATCCGCAGCGCATGATCAACAAATTTTTGCCCGCAGATGGCTTTTAGACGACGTAGAGGATCCCCCTTTTCAGGGATACGCCGATATTGGCGAACCTGCGTGCCGTTGTGGCGCAGGTTGATGGTAATATCAAATCGACTCAAAGCGATACGTCGCAGCAACTCATCAATATGGCTGAACTCGGTTTTATCGGTACGCAAGAACTTACGTCGGGCTGGCGTGTTAAAAAATAAATCCACCACTTCCACGGTACAACCCACCGGATGCGCTGCCGGTTTCACGCTAACGGCCATATCGCGTCCTTCAGCAAAGGCTGACCACGCTTCTTGCTGTTCCGCGGGACGAGAAGTAATGGTAAGGCGCGAAACGGCGCTCACACTCGCTAACGCCTCTCCCCGAAAGCCCAAGCTCATGATCGCTTCTAAATCATCCAGGCTGTGGATTTTGGAGGTCGCATGGCGACTTAATGCCAGCTGTAAATCTGTTTTGCTGATCCCAACACCATTATCACGGACACGGATGAGCTTACTGCCGCCTTTTTCAATATCGACGTCAATACGGGTTGCGCCGGCATCAATACTGTTTTCCACCAGCTCTTTCACCACCGATGCTGGCCGTTCGACCACTTCGCCCGCGGCGATTTGGTTGGCGAGTCGAGCGGGTAATATCTCAATCGCCATATCAGCTTCCTGGAATAATTAAGGTTTGTCCGACCGCCAGGGTATCTGAGCCGAGTTCATTGGCACGACGTAAGCTTTCGATCGTCACCCCATAATTACTGGCAATTTTACCGAGGTATTCACCGCGTTTCACTTTGTGCTTGATGGCCGGTGATGTCGCACCAGGGACCTTCAGTTTTTGCCCGATCCAAAGGGTATCGGACTTGAGATTGTTCGCTTGGCGAAGCGTGCTCAGTGAGACTTGATACTGCTCGGCGATTTTACCGAGAAATTCGCCACGGCTCACGGTATGAGTCAGGGTTTGTGTGGATGCCCGCTCGGCTTTACCGGCTAACTTAGCCACATCAACATTTGGAATTGATAGCACTTGTCCCACCTGCAGCGTGCTTGAGGTTAAACCGTTCGCCGATTTTATCGCGGCTATTGAGCTTTGATACTGTTTGGCGATAACTGAGAGGGACTGTCCCGGGCTGACTTTGTGTTTTACCCCGTTTTTGCGCGCGGCAAACAAGGTGCCGTCAGGAGGAAAGCGTTCAAAGTAATTACGAATACCATGATAAATGGCATTCGCCAAACCACGTTGATGCCCTCGTTGGAATAACAAACGCTCTTCTTGCGGATTAGAAATAAACCCGGTCTCTACCAACAAAGATGGGATATCCGGCGATTTGAGCACGGCCAAACTCGCATGCTCAGGGCTCGATTTGTGCAGCTTGGTCACTTTACCCAGCTCTTTAAGCACCCGAGTCGCGACGTTGTAGCCTTCTTTTTGCGAGTTACTAAACTGCAAGTCCAACACCGCACGGCTTAAATATTCGTCCTCGTTATTTTGTGCGAGCAAAGAGCCACCACCTAACAAGTTGGATTGCTCTTCATGTTTTTCAATCCAGCGACCAATTTCACTGTTTGCTCGGCGGCGTGAGAGCACCCACACCGAGGCGCCTCGAGGTTGTGGCTGATGAAAACCGTCGGCATGCACTGAGACGAGTAAATGGGCTTTGTGTTTGCGTGCGATTTCAGAACGCTGATTCAAATCAACAAAATAGTCACCGGTACGGGTCAAGACGGCCCGCATTCCCGGCACCGCATTGATGCGTGCAGCCACTTGTTTAGCAATGGCGAGATTGACATCTTTTTCCTGCTTGCGACGCGGCCCAATGGCGCCGGGATCGTTACCGCCGTGCCCGGGGTCAATCGCGACGACAATGTCTTCAGTGCCAAAGGGTAAAGCCGCGACCGTCTCACGCCGTTTCTTTTCCGCTACCGAGAGTGTCGGTTTGTTCTTATCGACTTTTTGCGCGTGTGGTAAATCAACCACTAAACGGTGGCCATACTCGCCTCCCGGTGCGAGAGAAAATATCGTTGGCTTAGCGCCATTTTTCAACTCAAAAACCAGTCGATACGTGCTGGCATCAGGGGGGGTGCTCTTGCGGATTTTAGTCAGAATATCGCTGCCTTTAACCTGCTTTGGCAAGCCGGTGGCGAGCTGGCTTTGTTTCAAGTCGACCACAAGTCGGTCCGGGCGTGTTAAAGAAAAATAACTAAAATCCGCCTTTTCAGCGAGATCAACCACCACCCGGGTTTCATTCGGTGCCGGCCACACCCGAATATTTTCGATTTTGTTGGCCCAACTTGTTGCACTCAACAAACTGGCGATCATCAAGATGCAAAGCCGCTGCCACATCATGCTAGTCTTCCCATTCTAGGCGGTCGATAATAGCCAGGCCTGCCGCGCTATTGGCATCAATAATAAGGTTGCGCTGCTCTCCATCGTAACGCAGAGTGATATCCAGATCGGCATGCGGTAACCAGCCTTCTCCCTTTTCTGGCCATTCAATTAAGCACAGCGCTTGTTGATTAAAATAATCTCGGATCCCCATAAACTCCAACTCTTCTGGATCCGCCAAACGGTAGAGATCGAAATGATACACTTGCCAAGGTGTTAGCTCGTAAGGTTCAACCAAGGTATAGGTTGGACTTTTGACATTACCGGTATGCCCCATCGCCTGGATAAAACCGCGGCAAAACGTGGTCTTTCCCGCACCAAGATCGCCATGTAGATAGCAGGTTGTACTTTGCGTACAAGCACGCGCCAGTGCCGCGCCGAAAGCCACCGTGCGATCCGCATCGGTCAACTGAGTGATAAAAGTCTGGGTCATACTACTTTGGGATCTCGTCTGTTATTTATGTCATAAACGGCTCTGATTACTGAACCAGGCGCGTTTCTCTAATCCACTAACTGCTGCAAATAGGGAAACAAATCGCTGGAGAGCAATCCTCTTTCACCGGCCTGAGCGGCGTAATCACCCGCTTTACCATGAAGGTAGCAACCCAATGTTGCCGCCGAGAATAAATCAACGCCTTGCGCCAACAAACTACCGATTACCCCCGAGAGCACATCGCCCATTCCCCCAGACGCCATGCCAGGATTGCCCACATTTGCGACAGCATAATCTGTGCCATCATATACGATCGTTCCTGCCCCTTTAAGCAAAACGACCCCACCATACCGTGTTTGTATCGCTTTGACGGCGGCAAAACGATCGAGTTCCACCTCTTTTACTTCACAGCCCAATAAGCGAGCGGCCTCGCCTGGATGAGGCGTGAGAATCCAATCGTCGCGGTGTTGGGGTTGCCGCGCTAATTTATTTAATCCATCCGCATCAACAACCTTAGGCAACCGTGCCGAGAGGGCAATGGTCCAGAGTGCATCCGACCACGCACTCTGGCCAAGTCCAGGGCCGATAACCATATGGGTGGCCCAAGACAAGGCATCACCTAATGATTGGCCCGGCGCCCAACTTTGCGTCATTAGCTCAGGCTGACGCGTGACGAGCATCAAGGTATGGTCTTTTTGCGTCACAACTTTGACGAGGCCGGCGCCAGTGCGTAACGCAGCTTGGGCACAAAGCGTCACGGCACCGGCCATACCATGGTCACCGCCTAAACAAAGAACGCGACCAAATTGCCCTTTGTGTGCGCTGCGCGCTCGGGGCGGGAGGCATTGCGTTTTGATATCGTCACTGATCAGCTGCCCAGCCGGTTCCGCTTGACGTGCAAAGGCTGTTGCTACATTGAGACCAGCAAAAATAAGTTCACCGCGATGCGTGACCGCTTGCCCGGTTAATAAGCCTTGTTTTAATGCAATCAAGGTAACCGTTATATCCGCTGCGATTGCCACACCTTTTACACAGCCACTGTTGGCACACAAGCCAGACGGAATATCAACCGCCACCACTGGCACGTGGCAATGATTAATCACCCTGACCGCTTGGGCAAAATCGCCTTCAACCGCGCGCGATAAACCGGTGCCCAACATGGCATCGACAATGACATCAAACTGCGTGACAGTAGGCTGGGTCTTAATAACGCTTCCACCACAATCTTGCCACTCTTGCCAAGCGGTTGCCGCGTCGCCACTGAGTTTTTCTGGCGCGACCAATGACCATATGGTGACATTTAATCCTGCTGATTTCGCCAACCGAGCAATCACATAACCATCGCCAGCGTTGTTGCCCGCACCACAGACGATCAATAACCGTGCCGCGTTAGGGTAATACTGATTGATACTATCAAAGACGGCTTGGCCAGCTCTTAACATCAGCTGATACATAGGAATATCCAACGCACGCGCGACAGCCTGTTCGCCTTCACGAACTTGCTCTGCACGATAGAAACTCTGTGGTAAACTTGTCGCCATCAACTGCCTCCATTGATTGTACTGCACCACTTAAGGCCTCAGGATCTACCGCTATGTCGCAACCCACGCCCGATGCATCGATTAATTTCGACCAATTAGCCCAACGTATCAAGCAATGGGGACAAGCGCTAGGCTTCCAGCATGTCGGGATCACGGATGTTGATCTCAAGCAATATGAGGCGCAACTGCAACGTTGGCTCGACAATGGCTATCATGGTGAGATGGCGTGGATGGCGCGACATGGCATGATGCGTGCGCGCCCAGAGGAGTTGGTGCCTGGTACGGTACGCGTGATCAGTGTACGCATGAATTATTTACCACCAGAAGCGGGATTTGCCACCACATTGGCCAATCCACGTTTAGGTTATGTGAGTCGCTATTCTTTAGGGCGCGACTATCACAAACTCATCCGCAACCGATTGAAAAAGCTGGGGCAGCAAATCGAAGCCGAGGTTGGTCCCTATGGCTATCGCCCTTTTGTCGACTCGGCACCGATTTTAGAACGTCCGTTGGCAGAAAAAGCAGGGTTGGGATGGACAGGTAAACACTCATTGATCCTTAACGAGGAAACGGGATCCTGGTTTTTCCTCGGCGAGATATTGGTTGATCTCCCTTTACCGACGGATACGCCCGTTGATAATCAGTGTGGCAAGTGCGTTGCTTGTATGACGAGCTGCCCAACCCAAGCGATTGTTGCGGAAGGCGTGGTCGATGCCCGGCGCTGTATTTCCTACCTCACCATTGAATATGATGGTGTGATCCCTATGGAGTTTCGCCACGCGATAGGTAACCGCATTTACGGTTGCGATGACTGCCAGCTCGTTTGTCCATTCAACCGCGAGGCTGAACTCACCTTAGAAGCCGACTTTCACTGTCGCCCTAGCCTTGACCAACAGCCGCTCACCACACTTTTTAATTGGGATGAGGACACTTTTTTATCCTTAACGCAAGGGTCGGCCATTCGTCGTATTGGGATTAAAAAATGGCGACGCAATCTTGCTATCGCGATGGGCAACGCGCCTTATGATCCAGAGATCGTTGCGAGCTTACGAGCCCGGCATGGAGAGGATACATTGGTTGATGAACATATTGAGTGGGCGCTCGGTGAGCAAGAAAACAAACGACAGCGCATTGATGTGGCCTTACTCCCCACCGGCACTCGCCGCCTGGTGCGCATCATTGAAAAAGGGTTATCGCGAGACGCTTAGCACTGTTAAATAGCAGAAAGATGACGCCATTCACATTATGTGGAAAACTATTAAGTAATGTGTGTTTATGGTGCGCTTTTTGATAGTTAAACACATAAGCAGGATATTAAGCGAGCAAGATCACGATAGTGAATAACACTGTGGAAAAGCATTAGTCAACCTGGAAAAAATACACTATTCCCCTTTATTTTCAGCTAAATAGAGAGAAATGGTGTTTATTTCCGGTGTACAACATCATCCTCGTGCTTGCTGACAAGATCACCAGTATGGCGGGCTTTATAGAATTCATCAACCAAGTTATCCACAAAATGAGTCTTGTGGATAAGGCTGTGTATTAGTAATTAAAAGCGCGCCAATACGCCGCTTCCAGAGGAAGTACGTAAGGTGTGAATTTGATGCTAGAGATGATGCTTCACAGCATTAAAGACGGCGCTATATGTAACGCCACACTTGCGGTTAACCAAGTGATTGGAGCGACACACGGGGTTCGAACCCGTGACCTCAACCTTGGCAAGGTTGCGCTCTACCAGCTGAGCTAGTGTCGCTTATACCGAATTGTTATTTGGAGCGACATACGAGGTTCGAACTCGTGACCTCAACCTTGGCAAGGTTGCGCTCTACCAGCTGAGCTAATGTCGCATTGCCGATGCGTAACATCGAATTTTAAATTGGAGCGACACACGAGGTTCGAACTCGTGACCTCAACCTTGGCAAGGTTGCGCTCTACCAGCTGAGCTAGTGTCGCTTAGATCGACCTGATCACTATCAGATCGATATTTAATTTGGAGCGACATACGAGGTTCGAACTCGTGACCTCAACCTTGGCAAGGTTGCGCTCTACCAGCTGAGCTAATGTCGCTTTCAACAGACGATTCACGTCGTTAGGGCTGCGAATTATACGAAGAAAAAACCGGGTTGCAAGTGCTGATAAGCAAAATTATGATTTTTTCTTTTGATCGCTCAAAAGAGCAACAGATCGACGAAAAGAAAATCAGATCGTCAGGATCCTTTCGCGATAGAACTGCAATTCTGCAATTGATTCCCGAATGTCGTCAAGGGCTAAATGGGTGCCTTTTTTAGAAAACGCATTCAGTATTTCGGGCTGCCAACGGCGCGTAAGCTCTTTCAGCGTACTGACGTCCACGGTGCGATAGTGAAAATAACGCTCCAGCGCTGGCATATGACGATAGAGAAAACGACGATCTTGACCCACACTGTTACCACAAATCGGGGAGGCCCCCGCGGGTACCCATTGAGATAAAAATGCGATCGTTTGCTCAATAGCCGCTTGCTCACTGACTTGGCTTTGTTGCACACGCGCAACCAAACCAGACTGGGTATGCGTTTGCGTACACCAATCGTCCATTTTATCGAGTTCGCTTTGCGGCTGATGGATCGCTAATACCGGCCCTTCTGCCAGAATATTAAGCTGTGCATCGGTCACAATCGTTGCGATCTCAATGATCTTGTGGGTGTCCGGATCGAGCCCGGTCATTTCCAGATCGATCCAGATTAAATTGTTTTCACTGAACGCCATTGAACTTGCCTTTTTTATGGGTAAACCATGTATCATACTGTGCTTGATATGAAAGCCAACTTAACTGATAAGAGTCAACGTGGCAAAAAAGAAAAAGCTTACTAAAGGCCAATTGCGGCGGGTTCGATCGAACCAGCAACGTCGGATCAAACAACACGATAACGACATCCAATGGGAAGATGCTGCCCTTGAGTCCTCTCGTGAAGGCCGAGTGATCACGCGGTTTGGGCAACATGCCGACATTGAAGATCCGCAAACAGGGAAAATACACCGGTGCAATCTTCGTCGTTCCGTTAGTAGCCTGGTAACAGGTGATCGCGTCATTTGGCGCCCAGGCAAAGAAGCACTCGAGGGGTTTGCCGGTGTGGTTGAAGCGGTACATGATCGCATGTCAGTTCTGACACGGCCTGATTACTATGACGGCGTTAAACCCGTTGCCGCCAATATCGATCAAGTGGTGATCGTGGCCGCGATCTTGCCCGAGCTATCGCTCAATATTATCGACCGTTACTTAATTGCGTGTGAAGTGCTCAATATCGCCCCGCTCATTGTGGTCAATAAAGTCGACCTGTTGGATGATGACGGCCGAGAAATGGTCGAGACGCTGCTCGATATCTATCGAGATATTGGCTATCCCTTGGTGATGGTGAGCGCCGATTCCGGTGAGGGCATGTCGACACTGGTTGAACAATTGGATCAACATGTCAGTGTGTTCGTGGGGCAATCAGGCGTAGGCAAATCAAGCCTAGTCAATACCTTATTACCCGATGTGCATGCGCAAACGCATCAGGTATCAGAAAACTCAGGTCTGGGGCAACACACCACGACCGCGGCACGCTTGTATCATTTCGCCCAAGGGGGCGATCTCATTGACTCACCTGGCGTGCGCGAGTTCGGTTTATGGCACCTTGAACCGGAACAAATCGCCCAGGGGTTTGTCGAATTTCGTGAATATTTAGGTGGGTGCAAATTCCGCGACTGCAAACATGGCGACGACCCAGGTTGCCTGCTTCGTCAAGCGGTCGAAGATGGCCATATTAGTGTGGAACGCTTTGACAGCTACCACCGTATTATTGAAAGCATGAAAGAAGCAAAAGATAATCGACAGTTCTCACGAAACAAGCAACTGTGAGCCGCTGTCACTACACGTATTGATTCGCTACACTGCGTGCCAATCCATAGCACGCATTGAGCCTAATTAACATTCTATAACTTGTCAGGACGAAACTGTGCGAGACGATTTAAAAGTCGGGCTGCAATACCTTGCGCCGAAACACGCTCTTACCCGAGTCATGGGCAAATTGGCTAGCTTAAAAGGCGGCTGGTTCACAACCTCGGTGATTAAGTGGTTTATTAAGCAGTATCACGTCGACATGGGCGAAGCAAAGGTCAGTGATCCTGGCTACTATCGCACCTTTAATGATTTTTTTGTCCGTGAGCTAAAACCTGCGTTACGTCCCATCGAAGGCGATAATGATACCTTGGTTTTTCCTGCCGATGCCTGCGTCAGTCAAGCGGGACGCATCGAGCAGGGGCAATTAATCCAAGCCAAAGGCCACTACTTTTCATTAACCGAATTAATCGGCGGCGATGCAGCACTCGCCAGCCAATTTGATGAGGGAACGTTCGCCACCTTATATCTCTCACCGCGTGATTATCACCGCGTCCATATGCCATGCGACGGGGTACTGCGCGAGATGATCTATATTCCTGGCGATCTCTTTTCAGTCAACCCGGTAACAGCAGAAAACGTTCCCAACCTGTTCGCACGCAATGAGCGTGTTGTCTGTCTCTTTGAAACAGATTTCGGCCCCATGGCGCAAATTTTAGTGGGTGCGACCATTGTCGGTAGCATTGAAACCACGTGGGCGGGCACGGTGACACCGCCAACTGGCGGCAGCATTCGTCGTTGGCAATACCCGACCGAGGGCGAGCAAGCGATTCACTTTGTCCAAGGTGATGAGATGGGCCGATTCAAACTGGGCTCAACCGTGATTAACCTCTTTCCACACGGTGCCCTGCACTTCGACGACCAAGTTACCCCTGGCACGCCTACGCAAATGGGGCAGCCCTACGCACATCGGCAGGCGTAATCGAAAAAATTGTGAGATAAGGGGCATTTATGCCCCTTTTTTGTGTCGAAATTCGGAGATTTTTCCCGTTAATCAACAGGCAAGGTCCGTATTATTGGGGGTATTCTGTTAGCAACAAAGCGCTTGCCTAWCCAACCGTAAGGCATGACGCGGTCGCCCACCAATGACGAAGGAGCGTATTTGTGGTTAATGCTCGTTTTATCAAGCTACTTGTCGCACTCAGCCTCCCCTTATTATTACTGCTTATCCCCACCGATTGGTTGCCTATTGCCGATCTTACGATTATTCAGCACCGCTTATTAGCCATCTTTTTAATGGCCGCGTTATTGTGGGTGCTTGAGCCCGTTCCCGTTTTTTCTACGTCCTTACTCATCATCACCCTGCAACTGATCATGATTTCAGACAAAGGCTTGCACTGGTTTCGTGGCATAACGCCTCATCATCCGCGTGGCGAGTTAATTCCTTACACCGATATATTAAGTGCGTTTTCATCGCCTATTATCATCCTGTTTATGGGTGGGTTTTCGTTGGCTATCGCGGCGTCTAAATATCAGCTCGACATTAACCTTGCCCGCGTGTTGCTCAAACCTTTCGGCCAACACCCCAAGTTCATTATGCTGGGGCTGATGTTGATCACGGCGGTATTTTCAATGTTTATGTCCAATACCGCGACAACTGTCATGATGTTGGCTCTATTAGCGCCCATTATCAGTGTGCTACCCAAAGGCGACCCGTTAATTAAAGCGATGGTGCTTTGCATTCCGGTCGCCGCGAATACCGGAGGAATCGCTACCCCTATCGGCACACCGCCAAACGCGATCGCGCTACAGTATTTAACCGGCGAATATCAAGTCTCCTTTTTAGACTGGATGAAGATGGGGCTCCCCTTCGTGATCGTCCAACTTAGTTTTGCTTGGTGGCTGTTACAACGCCTCTTTCGCAGTCAACACACTCGCGTGGAGCTTGCGTTAGAAGGCCGTTTTTTACAAAGCTGGCAAGCCTATACCGTCTATATTACCTTTGCGCTGACCATTGTTCTGTGGCTCACCACAGGCGCTCATGGCATGAATACGTATGTCGTCGCGGTGATCCCTCTGGCTATTTTTACCCTGACAGGGATCATTGGTAAGCCAGAGCTTAAGCAAATTAACTGGGATGTGCTTTGGCTGGTCGCCGGCGGGATTGCAATGGGGATCGCACTGGATCAAACCGGTCTCGCCGCAGCCCTCGCCCATGCAGTGGATTACAGCTTGCTCACTGCCATGACCGTTTTAATTACCTTATCGGTGATTTGCTGGCTGATGGCTAACTTTATGTCCAATACAGCGACCGCAAACTTGTTAATGCCGATTGCGGCGGCGATTGTCTCTTCCATGCCAGCGTTAGCAAGCATTGGCGGCATGCAAGGCTTGCTCATTGTTGTCGCTTTTTCCGCCTCTCTCGGCATGATTTTACCGGTATCGACCCCGCCCAACTCGCTCGCTTACTCCACGGGGTTTATCAGTAGTCAAGATCTGGTCAAAGTCGGCCTTATTCTCGGGGGCAGTGGTTTGATGCTGGTTTATGGTGGGGTTGTCTTATTAACATGACTGGCGTTTCATCGATGAGACAAAAAACCGGCAAGTCGTTTTCATTCTTCATAAGTATATGTTTTTATTGATCACAAATGGGGCAGCACGAGTAATGCAGGCGTTAGCGAGCTTGAGAGGAGAACTTTTTTTTAAATTCTATCCCCTCCCAGGATCAAGCTTTCTACAATTACGCAGACACTCAATAAGGAAGTGTCGTCATAGTGTGGTAGGACGAGGGATCTTTAATGACATTTACCATCAAGACCAAAATATTACTTGCGGTTGCTTTGGTCGTCGCCTTAGTCAGTGCAGTACAGGCATGGTTTTCAGTCAATCAACTTGAAGCAGAAACCGAACAAAGCGTCACCGCTCAAATGAGAGATGTGGGGCTATCAACGAGCAACTTTATCGAAGAATGGCTCGACATCCGTAGCAAAATGCTCGTCGCGAATGTGCCTTTGATTGCTAGCCAACCGAATGTTGATCGCGAATTATTACTGACCAAACGCCAGGGTGATTTTCTTACCGTCTATGCCGGCTTTGCTGATGGAACCATCGCCTATGGTGATAAAACCGAAAGCTGGCCAACCGACTACGACCCTCGTTCACGTCCATGGTATAAGCAAGCCAATGCGGCAAACAATTTAATTATTACGCCTCCTTATGTCGATGCCAATGGCGCTGGCATGGTCATCAGCTTTGCTAAAGCATTTAATCAACAGTTCGGAGGGGTTATTGCTGCTGACTTATCTGTCAACGCCATTGTCAAAGAGGTGCTTAACGTACGCCTACCCAACGAAGGCTTCGCGTTTTTGGTTGATAGCAACAATAAGGTGGTCGCCTATCGCGATACCGCGCTGAGTGGAAAAGCTTTAACGCAGGTCGACGATGAGCTCACACCAGCCTTCATTCAAAATGCACGAAACAGCCAAGCACTGGGCACCGTGACGTTCGATGGCGATGGCCGCGAAAAGCTCATTGCAGTCACAAAAGTGGAAGACGCTAACTGGAGTCTAGGGGTGGTTCAAGACAAACAACTGGCGTTTGCCTCCGTCTCCGAGCAAATAGTCTCCACGTTGGTCACATCGGTGATTTTGTTTGTCGTTATCGCTTTTATTGCCGGCTTCCTCATTCACCGTATGCTGGCCCCGCTGACTCAGCTGACGCACGCAGTGAGTTCCTTATCGCAAGGCAGTGGCGACCTTACTCAGCGTCTTGATATTGTGCGCCACGATGAAATCGGTGAGTTAGCTGGACACGTCAATGCGTTTTTAGCGCAATTGCAAGCTATGATTGGTCGAAGCGTCACCCAAAGTGTGGGATTGTCTGAACGCGCGGACCAATGTCGAAACCTTGCGCATCAGTCCACCGGTTTGGTCGGACAACAGCAAGGTGATGTCGATCAAATCGCGACCGCCATTCACCAAATGTCAGCCACTGCCAATGAAGTGGCCAGCAATGCCGAACAAACCGCTCGTTCAGCCCAAGAAGCAGAAAGTTCATGCCGGGCTGGCTTAGAGGTCGTGGAAAGTAACCGTGACGCGATCACACAGTTGGCAGAACAGGTCGAACAAGCCACCAATGTGATTCGAGAGCTAGACACAAACTCGCAAAGTATTAATCAAATCATTTCCACCATCCAAGGGATTGCCGAGCAAACGAACTTACTGGCGCTTAACGCCGCGATTGAGGCTGCGCGTGCTGGTGAGCAAGGCCGAGGGTTTGCGGTGGTCGCTGACGAGGTACGTGTACTGAGTCAACGCACGCACGACTCCACCGAAGAAGTCCGCAATATGATAGAAACGCTGCAGAACACGACACAACGTGCGGTAGATGGCATGACCCAAAGTAACGAAATGGCCACCTCCAGTGTCGATCGCGCCGCCTCAGCCAGTGATAAACTCAATCAAATCACAGGCGCGATTGGCGATATCTCCGAAATGGCGGCACAAATTGCCAGCGCGGCTGAAGAGCAACGTGCCGTCACTGAAGATATCAATCGCAATACCCAAGCGGTGCGCGATTTATCACTGGAGCTTCATCAAAAATCGAACGAAACGGGGGAGCAAGGCGAGCAAATGGCGCAAGACGCGCAGGCGATGCACAGTGACTTGTCTAAATTTAAAGTCTAACGCGTCAACGATATAAACACGGCGATGCAACCAGGCTGCCTATACCAGTAGGCAGCCTCTCTATTGGCAGAAAGATCACAAATTCTGCGTTCAACGATTCCTTATCCTCAGTTATCAACGCGATTTGCCTCATTGATCTAACTTTGCTGTAAGCCTTGCGTATACACTCAAAGCTATTTTTTAATGAGATGGAAATGTGTCTATGTCCAAGCCGACAATTAAGCTGAAAATTATTGTGGCTATTGCCTTTATCGTCGCGCTGGTCAGTGCGGTGCTTGCCAGCATTTCTGTGCGTCAGCTCCAAACTGAAACCACCACCAGCATTACCAAGCAAATGCATGATGTCGGTGATGCCACCACTCAGTTCATTGATAGCTGGTTAAGTACGCGTGCCGATATGCTTCTGGCCAATGAGACGCTGATTGCGAATAACGCCAATGTCGATCGTGAACTGCTAGTGACGAAGCGTGCGGGGCACTTTTTATCCGTTTATGCTGGGTTTAGCGATGGACGCATTGCTTATGGTGATAAAAGTGAAGACTGGCCAGCGGATTACGATCCGCGCACACGGCCCTGGTACCAGAGTGCGAGTGGAGTCAATGAACTTATTATTACTGAGCCCTATCAGGATTTTGACGGTAGCCTAGTGGTCAGTTTAGCCAAGGCCTTTAATGGCCAATACCAAGGTGTGATCGCCGCCGATGTCACCGTGACTGATATCGTCGACCAGGTGCTCAATTTGAAGATCAGTAATGGCTTTGCCTTTTTGGTCGACGGTGAAAATCGCCTCGTCGCGTATCGTGATACAGACTTAAGTCGCCAACCACTCACCGATCTGGATGACGAGCTGACTCGCAACTTTATGGCCAATGCCAGTGCGCAACGCCAACTCACCACCTTTGAGCTCAACGGCAAAGAAAAACTGCTTGCTGCAATAACCGTCCCCAACACCGATTGGACGCTGGGTATTGTCGAAGATAAAGCGCAAGCTTACGCCTCCGTATCAGAGCAAATTACTTTTGTGGTGATCGCCTCAGTCATTCTTTTTGTCGTGATCGCCTTTATCGCCGGGGCCCTGATTAAACAATTACTCAAGCCGTTGAGTGAATTAACCGCAGCGGTGCGGACGCTCTCTGCCGGTGAAGGTGATCTGACCCAAAGGATCAACATAGCCCGTCGCGATGAAATTGGTGAATTGGCCGAGTACGTTAACGCCTTCCTTGCACAACTTCAGCAAATGGTTGGTAAAGCGGTCAATCAAAGCATGACATTGTCGCAAAGCGCCGAGGAATGCCGAACCCATGCGTTACAATCGAGTCAATTAGTCGACAAGCAGCAAAACGATGTCGACCAAATAGCTACCGCGATCCATGAGATGTCAACCACCGCCAACGAAGTGGCCAGTCATGCCGAGGATACCGCCACATCGGCGCAACAAGCGGAGCAATCATGCCAAGAAGGGTTAAGTGTGGTAGGTGACAACCGCGACGCCATCACTCAATTGGCTCAGCAAGTCGAGCGCGCCACCAATGTGATCCGTGAACTGGATGAGAACGCGCAGAGTATTAACCAAATTATTGCGACCATACAAGGGGTGGCGGAACAAACCAACCTGTTGGCATTGAATGCGGCGATAGAAGCGGCACGCGCGGGTGAACAAGGGCGCGGCTTTGCGGTAGTCGCCGATGAAGTACGGGTATTAAGCCAACGGACACACGACTCCACCGAAGAAATTCGCAATATGATTGAGACCCTGCAACACACGACGCAACGGGCCGTGGATGATATGACGCAAAGTAATGAGATGGCGACATCAAGCGTTGATCGTGCTGAAGCTGCGAGTGAGCGTCTCAACCAAATCACCACTGCGATTGGGCGGATTTCAGAAATGGCGATTCAAATTGCCAGCGCCGCAGAAGAGCAGCGCGCGGTCACCGACGATATTAATCGCAATACCCAAGCGGTAAAAGATCTCTCCTACGAGATCCATCAACAAGCGAGCGCCACAGGCGACCAAGGTGACAGCATGGCGCAGGCGGCTCAAGACATGCATCAAGACTTATCTAAATTTAAAGTCTAAACCGGTGCCTGCCCTAAACGCCGCCTTCGAGCGGCGTTTTTATCGGTGCGGCCTTGTTAAGCGCGCGAAACAGGAAACGCGGTCACCGCATTAATATGGTCACACCCCAAAGCCAGCATGACTAAGCGGTCAACACCCAGCGCCACGCCCGCACAATCGGGTAAGCCTGCCTCTAATGCGGCGAGCAAGTGCGTATCGATAGGTTGTGGCGCTAATCCTCGTGCAATCCGCGCTTGGTTATCCGCCTCAAACCGCCGACGCTGTTCGCAAGCGTCTTGCAACTCATAAAAACCATTTGCCAGCTCAACTCCTTGGTAATACACCTCAAAGCGATGCGCGACGCGTGGATCTGCTTGGCTAATTTTTGCTAACGCTGCTTGTGATTCGGGAAAGTCATAAACAAAAACAGGCGCCTGTAAGCCAATATTGGGCTCCACCATCACCGAGAAAAGCAGTTGCAACAAGGTATCTTTATCTGTCTCATCTTGGGTGATATCGGCCAATCCCTGGGTGGCCGCAAGTGCGCGCAGCTGAGCAATTTCCGCGGTTAATGGACACAGCCCGGTAGTAGACTCAAACGCCTCTTGATAGCTCATCCGTGTCGCAGCCTGACACCTTAGTACAGCTTGTAACAACGCGTTCATTTCATCCATCAACTGGTGGTGATCAAAACCAGGGCGATACCATTCGAGCATGGTAAATTCCGGATTGTGGTAACGGCCAGCTTCTTCGTTACGAAACGCTTTACTGATTTGGTAAATCGGCCCGCTCCCCGCGGCCAGTAAGCGCTTCATATGAAACTCAGGGCTGGTCATTAAGTGCAACGACACGCCGTCAGCGAAACCAGGCCCAACCAAAGACGTTTTAAAGCTATGTAGGTGCACATCGGTGACCGCCGCTTGGCTAAGTGCTGGCGTATCCACTTCCCATACGCCACGGTCAGCAAAAAATTGCCGAAGACGTGCCATGATATCGGCTCGCTTTTTCAGTTGCTCTAGCGACGCAGTTGGTGGCCATTGCGTGGTTAAGGTCATAAAAAATTCTCTGTTCGCACCATGGCGCCAGTCTATCGCCAGCGAGCAAAATAACAAGCGCCTTCCTGTTTGCTTGTTACGCAATATTAGCGTGTCACATGGCGCATTTCTATTGCAAGTCTTGCGCGCTTTTTCAACGCTATCGCACACTTACCGATTCATCTCACACTTTTATGCAATTTAACACCCATGCCCGCAAAATCGCGGCAATTCCCCGACTGAGTCAATTTTTACGCAGACGAGATTGCCTACTATGACAGCACAACAATAAACAAGCCAAGCACTGGCTTTCCCTATAACACTGGAGGATGAACGTGCGGACCCTCACTACAGATATTGCAGTTATCGGCGCCGGCGGCGCTGGACTGCGCACCGCTATTGCGGCTGCAGAGGCCGATCCCTCTCTTAATATTGCATTGGTGTCTAAGGTCTACCCGATGCGCTCACACACTGTGGCAGCCGAAGGTGGCTCAGCGGCCGTCATCAAGGACGAGGACAGCTTAGACAATCATTTTAATGATACCGTCAGCGGCGGCGATTGGTTATGTGAGCAAGACGTTGTCGACTACTTTGTTAAAAATTGCGCCCATGAAATGGTGCAATTGGAGCAATGGGGGTGCCCTTGGAGCCGTAAAGACGACGGCAGCATTAATGTGCGCCGATTCGGCGGTATGAAAGTGGAGCGGACGTGGTTCGCTGCCGATAAAACCGGCTTTCACATGTTGCATACTTTATTCCAAACCTCGGTCAAATACCCACAAATCCAGCGCCTAGACGAATATTTTGTTGTCGATTTGATTATCGATGAGGGGCAGGTACAGGGGTTGATTGCCTTACACATGGCAGAGGGCGAGCTGGTCTGTATCAAAGCCAAGTCGGTCGTATTGGCAACCGGGGGGGCCGGCCGAGTATATAGCTGTAACACCAATGGTGGCATTGTCACCGGTGATGGCATGGCCATGGCGTATCGTCACGGGATTCCACTACGCGATATGGAATTTGTGCAATATCATCCAACCGGATTGCCGGGGACAGGTATCTTAATGACCGAAGGCTGCCGAGGTGAAGGCGGCATTATTGTCAACAAAGACGGTTATCGTTACTTGCAAGATTACGGTATGGGCCCAGAAACGCCGGTCGGTCAACCGAAGAATAAATACATGGAGCTTGGCCCGCGCGATAAAGTCTCTCAGGCTTTTTGGCACGAGCAACAAAAAGGCAACACCATCAAGCACACACTCGGTGATGTGGTGCATCTCGACTTGCGCCACCTGGGTGAAGACTATATTCAAGAGCGCCTACCCTTTATCTGTGAGCTGGCGAAAGCCTATGTCAATGTTGACCCAGCCAAAGAGCCGATTCCTATCCGCCCAACGGTGCATTACACCATGGGAGGGATCGAAACCGACGCGCAAACGGAAACACGTGTTAAAGGCCTATTTGCAGTCGGTGAGTGCTCTTCTGTTGGCTTACACGGCGCCAATCGTCTTGGTTCAAACTCGCTCGCCGAGCTTGCTGTATTCGGTCGTTTAGCCGGTGAGGGCGCTGCCAAGCGTGCTAACAGTTTCACAGATTGGAACCAAGCGGCCATCGACGCTCAAATTCAAGACGTGAAAGCGCACATTGATCAGTTGCTCTCTAATCAAGGGGAAGAAAACTGGGCGGATATTCGTCGCGAGCTCGGTGAAACCATGGAAGCGGGTTGTGGTATTTATCGTCGAGAAGACTTAATGCAGGCCACGATTGATAAAATTGCCGAACTGAAAGCTCGCTACCAAAATATCAGCATTCAAGATAAAGGCAGTGTGTTTAATACCGACCTGCTATACGCCATTGAAGTAGGCTATGGCCTAGAAGTCGCCGAAGCCATGGCACATTCCGCGATACAGCGTAAAGAGTCACGCGGCGCACACCAACGTCTTGATGAAGGCTGCACCAGCCGTGATGATGAAAACTATCTCAAGCATACTTTGGCGTTCTATCAAGCAGAGCATGGCCCTCGCATCGACTATAGCGATGTCAAAATAACCAAGTCACAACCTCAAGCACGACTGTATGGTGATGCAGCAGAGCAAGCGAATCGTGACAGCGCCGACCAACAAGAGGAGCACGCAAAATGACGCAAGCTACCTATCAGGTCTCAGTGCTCAGGTATGATCCCGCAACGGATGAGGCCCCCTACACGCAAGACTTCGTGGTCACCGGTGACGAAACCATGTCGGTTCTGGATGCGCTGGGTTATATCAAAGATAACCTGGATAAGTCACTGTCTTATCGCTGGTCTTGTCGCATGGCCATTTGTGGCTCGTGTGGCATGATGGTTGATGGCGTGCCAAAGCTAGCCTGTAAAGCGTTTTTACGTGATTACCCCAAAGGGGTACTGATTGAGCCTTTGGCTAACTTTGCGATCGAAAAAGATCTGGTGGTGGATATGACACCATTTATTGAACGTCTTGAAGCGATCAAACCGTATATTTTAGGTAATGACCGCCGCCCCGAAGACGGGCCTAATACGCAAACGCCTGAACAAATGGCGCGCTACAAGCAGTTCGCAGCCTGTATTAATTGCGGTCTTTGTTACGCAGCGTGTCCGCAATTTGGCCTTAACCCTGACTTTTTAGGTCCCGCCGCCATCACACTTGCGCATCGTTATAACCTGGACAGTCGCGACGGTGGTCAACACGAGCGTATGCCACTGATTAATAGTGATAACGGCGCCTGGGGGTGTACGTTTGTTGGCTATTGCTCACAAGTGTGCCCTAAAGGGGTCGATCCTGCTGGAGCGGTTAACCAAGGCAAAGTGGCCTCCACGCAAGATATGGTGATCGCCATGTTTAATCCCAATAAAGAAGGGAAGGAGGTAACAGGATGAGTAACCGTAAACCTTATGTACGACCTATGCCTCGTACTTGGTGGCTGCACCACCCATTTTATCGCTTCTACATGATACGAGAAGCAACTGTGCTGCCTTTAGTCTTCTTTACTCTCAGCCTAACCGCGGGATTAATTTGCTTGGTACAAGGCCCACAGGCCTGGCAGGGATGGCTTGACTATATGGCCCATCCAGTTGTGGTGTTACTCAATCTGGTCGCGTTAATCGCCAGCTTGTTCCACGCCACGACGTTTTTCAGCATGATGCCACAAGTCATGCCAATTCGAATCAAAGGGAAGCTATTGGATAGTCAATGGGTGATTGGCGCACAATGGGGCGCGGTGGCTGTAGTATCACTGATCGCCTTGGTGCTCATTTAGGAGGTGTTATGATCGATCCCAAACCAAAACGTTCCGATGAGCCAATTTGGTGGAGTTTATTTGGTGCTGGGGGGACGTGGTTCGCCATGTTCACCCCTATTACTGTGCTGATTTTAGGGATCTTAGTGCCGCTTGGTATTATTGATCCCAGCGCACTCAGCTACGACCGTGTCATGATGTTTGCCGAACATTGGCTGGGCAAGTTACTTATCCTCGCCACCTTAGCACTACCCATGTGGCATGCGATGCACCGCATTCACCATGGCCTGCACGACCTTAAGCTGCATATCGGCTTGGCAGGCAAAGTTGTCTGTTATGCGATTGCATTTACGGTCAGTGTCGTCGCCGCGCTTTTAGTATTAATGATCTAGCGTGTGCTAAACGCAATAAAACAAAAAGCCCTGGTGAATCACACTCAGGGCTTTTTATTGTCGGTCATTATTTTACGCGTCCAACATACTCGCCAGAGCGCGTATCGACTTTGAGTACTTCACCGATTTGAATAAACAAAGGCACTCGTACAACCGCACCTGTGGTCAATGTTGCCGGCTTACCGCCTGTGCCTTGGGTATCCCCTTTTAGGCCAGGATCCGTTTCCGTCACTTCTAGTTCAACGAAATTAGGCGGTGTGACCACAATCGGATCACCATTCCAAAGGGTAAGCGTACAGCTGTTGTTTTCAACCAACCATTTGACGTTATCACCCACCGCACTCTCGTTTGCAGCGATTTGCTCAAAGGTTTCGTTGTTCATAAAGTGGAAGAATTCACCGTCGGTATAAAGGTAATCCATATCCACTTCAATCACATCGGCCGCTTCAACTGTATCACCGGATTTAAAAGTCTTTTCCAAGACTTTGCCAGAGATCAGCTTACGCAGTTTGACCCGGTTAAAGGCTTGGCCTTTACCTGGTTTCACAAATTCATTTTCGGTAATGACACACGGCTCGTTATCGAGCATAATTTTCATGCCGCCGCGGAATTCATTGGTGCTGAAAGACGCCATCTTGATCCTCTTAACATCTTCGAGTTTTCACAAATGTCGCACATCATAACCCGAATCCAGCCTGCTGTTGAGCGAAACTGGATCAAAGAACTCGCAGAGGCGATCACAGATCCCAGTGAATTGCTGCAACTGCTTGAAATTTCACCTGAGGAATGGACGTCCGGTTTTGCCGCGCGCCGCTTGTTTCCACAACGCGTTCCTCGCAGTTTTGTTGCCCGAATGGAAAAAGGCAATCCGAACGACCCGCTGCTTAAGCAAGTGTTACCTATCGCGCAGGAGTTTAATGAGGTGGAGGGCTTCAGCGCTGATCCGCTTGAAGAGCAAGATAATGCGATTCCTGGGTTATTGCATAAATACCACAACCGCGTGTTACTGATCGTTAAAGGAGGCTGCGCGATAAATTGCCGCTATTGCTTCCGTCGCCATTTTCCTTATCAGGACAACAAGGGCAGCAAACGCGTATGGCAAGGTGCATTGGATTATATCGCTGCACATCATGAAATTGACGAAGTGATCTTATCCGGCGGCGATCCCCTGATGGCCAAAGATGAGGAGCTCGATTGGCTTATCAGCGCCATTGAGCCGATGAATCATGTGAAACGGCTACGCATTCACTCTCGTCTGCCGGTGGTGATCCCAGCGCGTATCACCTCTGCGCTTACTGAACATTTGTCTCGCTCACGCCTGCAAGTGGTGATGGTTACTCACATCAATCATGCCAATGAGATAGATACCGAGTTAAGCGATAAGCTCCACACATTGCGACAAGCGGGAATTACGCTGCTCAATCAAAGCGTGCTGCTAAAAGGGGTGAATGATAGTGCGGATGCGTTGGTGGCACTGAGTCAACGACTATTTGATGCCGGCGTTTTACCTTACTACCTGCATGTATTGGATAAAGTCCAAGGCGCCGCTCACTTTTTAGTCTCAGACGATGAAGCGCGCGCCTTAATGCAGGAGATTATCGAGCAGCTCTCCGGCTATTTAGTCCCTCGACTGACTCGGGAAACCGGTGGCCGAGCAAGTAAAACGCCGCTGGATCTACATTTAGAGTGAATAATCAGTAACCCATTAAATATAAGTTGTTGATTTATCTTTAATTCCATGGTTTATTAGAAAGGCAAGCTCACCACAAGGGTGTGTTATGTCTCTGATTATTCGTCAATACCACGCCGACGACATTCCGGCGATACGTGATATCTATGCGCAACCCAAGGCTCAAGCAGGCACCCTGCAATTGCCGATGCCGAGCCTTGCCATGTGGGAAAAGCGACTTAATCAGGTACCTGATGGCGTATACCCATTGGTTGCCGAACTAGAGGGAAAAGTGGTCGGTAACCTCGGCTTGGTCATTGCCGCGAATCCTCGCCGTCGCCACGTTGCAGATATTGGCATGGGCGTTCACGATGCTTACCAAGGCCGCGGCATTGGTAGTGCGCTAATGGAAAAAGCGATCGATCTAGCCGAAAACTGGTTGAATGTGTCACGGATCGAGCTGACCGTTTATGTAGATAACGCTGCTGCGACCCGCCTCTATCAAAAATTTGGCTTTGAAATTGAAGGCACCGCCAAACAGTTTGCGTTCCGTAACGGCGAGTTTGTTGATGCCTATTATATGGCGCGTACCCGCTAATCAAGCCACTCTGGCTGGCAGTCAGGTTTAGCATAACTCAGACGGCCAACACGGCTGGAGGTGTGGTAGCAATCTAATCCGCTCAAGGCAACGGTGCCTGCTTGCTCGATGTCGACAAAGCCATCCTCACTGACACAACTGTCTGGCACGTGCGCTTCGATTATTTCCCCCACTAACAAGTGAGTACCATTGATCGCCATCGTATGCTCTTCACGGAGAACAAGACCAAGGCGGATCGCGGCTTCTTGTACAAAAGGCGCACCAAACTTTTCACGCCATAAAGGCGTCAAACCAACCTGATCAAATTCAGAGATATCGTGAGGGTAACGCGCTGACGTTTGATGAGCCGCCACAATCATCTCTTTTTGTACGTGATTAAGTGTATAAAAACCCGTCGCTCTAATGTTTTCTAACGTATCACGCGGCACAGTATCAGGGCGGATTATCACCCCCATTAACGCAGGGCTTGCTCCGAGATGAAACGCAGAGCTCACAATACATAAATTAGTTTGTTGGTTTGTATCGCTGGTGCCCAACAAGTTGGCTGATTTAAATCCTGATAAGCTGTTCACAAAAGTCGCACGGTAGCGTTTTTCCATCGCAACGATGGCTTCTTTCTCATACACGCTCAGTGACATGGGTTTCCTTATTTAATCTGACATTGTTGGCAGCGTGCTTGGCCCGTCAAAATCGCCGAGATCCGATAACGGTGCTGGGCAAAGAAAAGATAGGCTTTGTCTGCAAACCACGCAATAACCGGCCAGCGCAACCAACTCACCCAAGCGCCTTTTCCAACCGCATCCCACGCTACATAGGTTGCATCTAAACCATACACCATTTGCCCGTCATTATCTTGTGCATGCAAAATACGATTCGCCGAGCTGGGATCAACGTTGGGAAAATCAATGGAAAAATCCGCTTGGTGAATATCAACTAATCGCAGCGCATCGTCGCCATCCCATCGCGAGAGCTTACGCATTTCTTTCACACACAAAGGACACATGCTGTCATAGAACACAGTTACCATAATGGTACCTCCCGAGGCATTAATACGCGCCGGCGGGGACACTCGATCAAAAAAAGAAAGCCCTGACCGTCAGGCCAGGGCTTTATTGGTTTTTCATCAAAGATTAAAGATAAAAAAAAGCCCCGACCGTTAGGTCAGGGCTTCGTATTTCTTTCTCATCAAAGTCTTACACATATCCGCTTTGATGATTAAATTGCGAGCTATTCGCAGGGAGTTTTGAAGCGAGACGCACAATGTATGCCAATACATGAGCATCGCAGCTATCAAAAATCACAAGCAATAGGCGCAATTTATAATCAAAGCCTGGCGATGTCCTACTCTCACATGGGGAGACCCCACACTACCATCGGCGCTGCTTCGTTATAATCAAAGCCTGGCGATGTCCTACTCTCACATGGGGAGACCCCACACTACCATCGGCGCTGCTTCGT